>JBDQIL010000032.1:0-11411 GCA_040264415.1 Myxococcota bacterium | reverse complement strand
CGCGACCGACGCTCAGCGCGCCACGCCGAAGGCGCCGCTGCGACGCCGGTCACCGGCACCCGCGAAGCCGTCGGCGCCCACGCCCGCCACGTGAAGCCCGCCGAAGAACATGTTCGCTCCATCGAAGCGACGCAGGTTCGGGTTTCCGGCCGCGAGCGCCTCGAGCGTGCCCGGCGGCCGGCGGTCTGCCTCGACGTGCAGCGCGCCCCACTCGACGTGACAGCGCGGGGCCGCCACGGCCCGCGTCGGGTCGAGACCATGGTCGGTCAGGTACACCACCCCGTGCAGGATGGCAGACCGAATGCGGCTCGAGCCGCCCGAGCCCATGGCGTAGAAGGAGCCGCCCACGTCGAGCAGGCTCGGGCAGCACATGGTCAGCAGCCGCTGGCCCGGAGCGAGGTCGGCGTCCTCGGGGAAGACGTCGCTCTCGCCGAGGAAGTTGTTGAGCAGGACGCCGGTGCCCGGCACCATCACGCCGCAGGTCTCGCCGAGGCTGTGGGTGAGGCCGACCGCGTTGCCCTGGTCGTCTACGGTCGAGATGTGGGTGGTGTTGCCGGGCTCCCGGGGGCGTCGGGGGGCGCCTCCCCTGCCCTGCTCCGGAGTGACGCCATGGGCGCGCTCCTCGCCCGTCTCGTCTGGCGCCAGCGCCGCCAGGAAGCCCGCGACAAAGCCCGGCTCTTGCAGGTTCTGATGGAGGACGGGGCCGCGGGTGTGCTCGGCGCGTCGGAGCGCATGGGCGAGGAAGCGGACCTGAGCGGCGCCGAAGGGCTCGGGCATCGGGCCATGGTCTTCGAGCGCCCGCAACGCCTGCACCACCAGGAGCCCCGCCACGCTGCTCGGCGGCGGGAGCCACACCGTCGCGTCGCGGTAGCGGTAGCGCAGCGGCGCCAGGAAGCGGGGCGCGTAGGCGTCGAGATCGGCGCGACCGAGCCGACTCTCGGCCCCCAAACAGCGCAAGATGCCCTGCCCCACCGTGCCGGACACGAACAGCGATGGCCCCTGCTCGCCATAGGCGCGGAGCGTGCGCGCCAGGTCGGGGTTTCGGAAGGTCTGCCCTTCGGTCAGGGGCTGCCCGTTTCGCGAGAAGAGCGCGCGGATGGCGTCTTCTCGCTGGAGGATCGGCCACAGGAGCGCACACACCCGCTCGAAGCCCCGGGTCACCGGCACGCCAACCTCGGCTGCGCGCGCCGCCGGCTCGGCCAGAGCGGCCATGGGCAGCGCGCCGTGCTTCTGGTGCAGCTCCCACAGCCCAGCCGGCATGCCGGGCACCGCGACCGCGCCCGGTCCCACCCGAAAGCTCTGCACGGCGGGTCCGAAGTTGACGTCGATGCGGTCCATCTGCGGCCGGCCGGCCGGCGGCAGGGACCGCCCCGGCACGTCGGAGAAGAGATCGAGTGCCTCGACCGTGCCGTTCATGCGAACCATGCCCATGCCGCCGCCGCCGAGCCCGGTGAGCAACGGCTCAGCCACACCCGCCATCAGGGAGGCGGCCACGGCGGCGTCTACGGCGTTGCCGCCCGCGTGCAGCGCGGTCAGGCCGGCCTCCACCGTGAGCGGGCTGCCTGCGGCGACGGCGCCGGCGGTCATGGGGTCTCCGGCGGCGCCGAACCGCGCAGGAAGTGGTCAGCGAAGCGCGAGAGCAGGGTGTTCGCTTCTGGGCCGGGGCGATGGCTGTCGAGCTGGCGCTGCGCGGCCTCTTCGCCAAAGAGGGACCCATACTCAGCCATGTACCGCAAGAACCGGTCACGGTTGTCGGACCAGAGCAGCTCCGGGTGGAACTGCGTGGCGTAGACCGGGCGCCCGATCACGCGGAGGGCCTGGAAGGGCGCCCGCTCGCTGCTGGCGAGGTTGACGACCCCCGACGGCAGCCGCTCGGCGCGGTCTTTGTGGCCCAGCTGCGCGATGAAGCGGGCGGGCAGGCTGCCGAAGACGGGGTCGCCGTCGGCGCCGGCTGCGCGGGTGAGCGGGTAGCTGCCCACCTCCGCGTGGTCGGGATCGGCGACGACCGCGCCGCCCAAGCCGACCACGAGCGCCTGATAGCCGAAGCACGAGGCGAACATGGGCGGGCCAGATTCGGCGATCTCCGCCACGAAGGAGATGAACTGGCGAATGGCCGGCAGGTCGTCCAGCACCGAGTACTGTCCCGAGCCGCCGACGAGCACCGCGTCTACGTCAGCGAGCACGTCTGCGTTGAGCGGCTGCTGGAGCACGTCGTAGGGTGCGACGTCGTCGAGCGTGACCCCCAAGCGTGCGGCGAAGCAGCGGTGCTCATCGAGCCGGGCGGGGTCGCCGGGGTTTCGCACCTGCAACAGCAGATACCGAGGCGATGCCGGGAGATCGGACACGGCGCGCTCCACCCGAGGGGCGGTCGAGAGACGCCCGGCCTGTAAAGCCTTGGGACCCGTCGCTCCACCCTAAGCCGCACCACCGTCAGGTCGGTTTCCTGACCCCACGTCAGCTGGTGGTCGCCCTGCGGCGTGGGCCCCGGCCCGAGGCTCGCGCGAGAGCCCCGCCGGCCTCAGGCGGCCTGGAGCGCCGCCGAGTCACAGCCGCGCGGAGCGCGCCGCGAGGACTAATAGTGGTCCAAGACCTCAATCTCGACGGGGCCCCGCACGCGCGCCTGGCAGGCCAACCGGTCACCGGCCTGGGCGGCTTCATAGCCGAGCACCATCTGCTCCCGGCCCTCCATCGACGACAGGTTCGCGGCCCCCCGCAGCACCCGAACCCGACAGGTGCCGCAGGTGCAGGTGCCGCCGCAGTAGTGGGAGAGATCGACGCCCTGGGAGACGGCCGCCTGGAGCACCGTTTGGAGCGGCTCGACCACGCACTCGACGTCTGGCTGGCCCGGGGCCACGAAGCGGACGGTCGGCGCCGCACCTGGCCCGGGCTCGCTCTGTGTCGCCCGGCGCAGCCTGCGCAGCCCTCGTCGGAGGAGCCCTGGCTTGCGATCATGGGCCACGCGAGCTCCATTCCGGGAGGGCAATCACATCGTCTCACGGTCTGGCGGAGGCTCGGGAGCCAACGCCCGAACCGACTGGCGGCTCTGTCGCCGGCGACAGAGCGTACGCCTCTGGAGGAGGGCGGGGCGACGCCCCGCAGGGCAGGATCTGGGTCTCGGTCGCGCGGTCTGCGCCATCGGAGACTAGCCCAACGGAGCGGGCCACGCTTGCGGCGGCGGCAGCCGGAGCCTACCTTCCGGTCATGGCAGCCCCCCTCGAAACGCTCGAAGACGAAGCCCTGGTCGAGCTCGTGCGCACCGGCGACCGGTCCGCCTTCGCCGTGCTCGTGCACCGGCACTCCGGCCGCGTCTACGCCATCGGCAAGAGCATGCTGCGAAACGAGCAGGACGCCCGCGACGTCGTGCAGGTCACCTTCATGAACGCCTTCCGAAAGATCGACTCGTTTCGAGGAGAGGCCGCCTTCGTCAGCTGGCTCAAGCGCATCGCCACCAACACCGCGCTCATGCGCCTGCGACGGCGCCGCCGCAAGCCGGAGTCGCCCCTCGAGGTGCAAGGCCGAGACGGAGAGGGCCCACGCCAGCGCGACGTCGTGGACTTTCGCCCGTGGGCCGACAAGGTGGTCGAAGACAAGGAGCTCGGCGCGCGCATCCGGCAGGCGGTGGCCGACCTCCCCGAGACCTACCGAGAGGTGCTCGTACTGGCTGACTACCAGAAGCTCTCGATGCGCGAGATCGCAGACACCCTCGAGCTCACCGTGCCCAACGTCAAGACCCGTCTGCACCGCGCGCGCCTGCAGGTGCGCGCTGACCTGGCGCGCTACCTCGCCGGCCGCGAGTAGACGGCCAGTCGGGGGCCTCGGCCCGCGGATGCACGTTGAAACTGGCGGAGAATGCCGGCATCATTCCACCACCCTGCCCTGTGGAGGCGCCCATGCCGACCTGCGATGCGGTCCTCGATCTCCTCACCGAGGCTCCCCGAGAAGACCTGCCCGTCGACCAGCGGGCCGTGGTGGAGGCCCACCTCGCCGAGTGCGACGACTGCTCCGACTTCGTCGCCGCCTACGACTCTGTGGCCGACATGGTGCGCTCGGCGCTCGAGGTCACCGTCGATGACGCGCTGCAGGCCGAGCTCGACGCCGCCGTCTGGGCCGCCCTCGAAGAGAGCGCCTGAGCCCGAGCCCGAGAAGCGGAACGCGCGGCGCCCGCGCGGGGTCTACGGTGAATGCCGGCCGCGCGATTGCGCGAGTGGCGGTGCGTGTCTACGCTGATGCTGGAGGACCACGCGATTGCGGCGCAACCGGGAGCAGCGACGACGACCGATCCTGCCCGCCATCATCACGTGGCTGGGGCTGTCGATCGTCGTGCACATGGTGCTCATCGGCGTCCTCACGCCACTGTGGCCGCACCTGCAGCCCGACGCTCCGACGCTCCGCACCACGCCGGTGACGCTGCTGGTGGAGGTCCCGGAAGAGCCTGAGCCTCCCGAGCCGGAAGAGGAGGAGGAGCCCGAACTGTCTGGTCAGATCGTGGACACGCCCCCGCCCCAGGAGGAGGAGCGGCCTGAAGACTACGAATACCTGGCCGAGCACGACCGGACCGTCGAAGAGGAGACCCGCTCCGAGCGCTTTCGCATCAACCCGGAGGTGCTCAGCGAGGAGTACAGCGACGACGATCAGGTGCAGTTCGAAGAGGCCTTCGACCTCAACGTGAGCGAGCCGTCGACCGGCGCGCAGGTGGGCAATGATCGCTTCGATCCCGACCGGGATGGGCGCCTCGCGGCGGTCCCCTCCCCCTTCGCGGTCTCGAACAAGGACGGCCTGCAGAAGCCGGTCCCAGCGTCGTCGGCGAACGCGAGCGTCGCCGGCGCGCCCAACAACGATCTGCTCGACGAGAAGCGCGGCGACGCCGTGCGCTTGAACACCCGTGAGCTCATCGGCGCGACCTACATCAACCGGATCCGCCGCCTGGTGAACTTCTACTGGGACCAGAACCTCGACAACCTGCCGCGATCAGTGCGCTTCGCGCGCCCCTCGTACACCACGGTGGTCGTCGTGGTGCTCGATGGAAACGGCTCGCTCGAGAGCCTGGAGGTGGTCAGCGAGAGCGGCTCCGGCCCCCTGGACAATGCCGTGGTGCAAGCATTTCGGATCGCCGGCCCCTTCCCCAATCCGCCCGAACAGCTCGTCTCGAAAGACGGGCGGGTCTACCTGCCCGACATGGGCTTCGTGGTGAGCATGGGGCAAGCGCGGGCGCCCTACATGGGGGTCGATCCCCGCGCGGGTGTGCAGTTCCCCGGCATCCTCAAGTCGCCGCGGTGACGCCTGGCCTCAGCCGGCTGGGGTCAGCCCGCGACCCGCACCGAGCCCCGCGGCACCGACGGGTCGGCGGCCACCCGCAGGCCCGGTAGAGACAGCGCCGCTCGAAGGGCCCGAACGTTGCCGTTCGACGCGCCCTTCGCCCACGACAGGTCTTTGGGGTGAACCCGCAGCTCGACGGGCGCGCTCCGCGGCAGGTCGGCGAGCGCGTCGGCCATGCGCCGGCGGAAGCGCCGGCCCTCGACCAGCGATCGAAGGTTCGGGTGCCAGGGGCCGGCCACGTGGGAGTCGGGCACATCGGCGCCGGGCTGCTGCCCCATGCGGGCGACCGGCACCCCTGCGTCTCGCAGACGATCCTCCATCGCCTCGCAGGTCGTGACGGCCTCGGCGATGCTCATGGGGGTCCAGCGACCGCTCTCCGCCCACCGGGCCAGATCGGTGGCCTCGTAGGCCAGGGCCGGGAGCAGGCGAACGAACTCGGCCAGGGGCTGCTCGGCCCCGTCGCCGGCGACGACCGCCGCGTCGGCCACGGCGCTCGCGTGCGAGGTGCCCGGGAGCCCGGGGGCGAGGGTCACCCCTCGGCGGAGCCCCAGCGCGCCGAGCCCCGCGAGCATCGCGCGGGCCTGCTGCCCGGCGTACCCGCGGCGGAGCGCCCGAAGCGTGGGCGTGTCGAAGGTGCGCACGTCGAGCTCGATGGCGGCCACCCCACGATCTCGAAGCCAGGCCGCCCCGTCTCGGGACAGATCGGCGGGAGAGCATGCCACCCGTACCGGGTGGGGCGCGCAGGCTGCGAGGAGCTCGGCGGACGGCAGGCCGCCCCGAAAGAACGCTGGCTCGAGCCGCACGCCGCCCGCCGGCGCGCGCTCGGTCGCGTAGTGTTCGATGAGCGCCCGCACGGTCTCGGCCGTGGGCGGCGGGCGGCGCGGAGGCCGGGTGGCACAGTCGATGGGACTGCCGCCCAGATCGATGGGGACGACCACACGCTTCACGACGGGGCTCGCAGTACAGGCCGGAGCACGCTCACGTCGCGCTGCTGCCCTGGAGCTGGGCCAGCGCCTCGGCCGCGGCCGCGCGCTCGGCCGACTTCTTCGAGGTCCCCTCCCCTCTCCCGAGCTCGACCCCGTCCACCTCCACCGCCATGGTGAACAGCCGGCTGTGATCGGGGCCGGATTGATCGACCAGCCGGTAGGTCGGGTGCTGACCCGAGCGCTGGTGGCTCAGCTCCTGCAGCTTGATCTTGGGGTCGGCGGCGCGTTGACGCGTGCGCCCCAGGCGCCGCCGCCAGCGGGCCTGGATGACCGCCCGCGCGACCTCCCAGCCTTGGTCGAGGTAGACCGCGCCCAGGAGGGCCTCCACCAGATCGGCCTCCAACTTCACAGACCGGTTGGCGGTGTTGCGGGCCTCGCCCCTGCCGATGCGGGCGACACTCAGGATGTCGAGCTCGCGGGCGACGTCGGCCAGGGTCTCGTTCTGGACCATCTGCTTTCGGCGGTTGTGGAGGGTGCCCGGATCCTCGTCGGGGTAGCGCTCGTAGAGCATCTCGCTGACCGCCAGCTGGAGGACCGCGTCGCCCAGGAACTCGAGTCGCTCATAGCTGTCGCCACCGCGCTCTGCAGTGAACGAGGCGTGGGTGAGGGCGCGCCGGTAGAGGTCGAAGGGGTCGGTCACGCGGTCACCTCGGAGATCCAGCCGCCGCCGAGCACGCGGCCCTGCTCGTATAGTACGACGGCCTGCCCCCGCGCGGCGGCCCGAGCGGGCGCGCGGAAGCGCACCCAGGCCGTGCCGTCGCCCTCGTCGAGCTCCACCGTCGCGGGCACCATCCCCCCCCGGTGCCGGATGCGGGCTTGCACCACCTCGCCGGGCGCCGGGCGCCGGTACCAATTGAGGCCCGTGGCTCTGACGGCCTGGTGAAGAAGCAACTCGGGGGGGCCCACGGTGACCCGCCGGGTCAACGGATCGATCCCCAGCACGTAGACGGGGGCGCCCACCGACACCCCCAGGCCGCGCCGCTGGCCGATGGTGAAGCGCCAGTAGCCGTCGTGTCGCCCCAGCACGCGGCCGTCTTGGTGGACGATGTCTCCGCCGCCCTCGACCCCCGGCGACGCCTCGGCGACGAAGCGGGCGTGGTCGTCGTCGGGGATGAAGCACACCTCTTGACTCTCCGGCTTGTTCGCCGTGATCAGCCCGAGGCGATCGGCGTGAGCGCGCACCTCGGTCTTGGTGAGGCCGCCCAGCGGGAACAAGGTCTGGGCCAGCGCAGCCGGCGTGACGGGAAAGAGGAAGTAGGTCTGGTCCTTGTCCGGGTCAGCGGCCTCCCGCAGCCCCCCACCCTCGATGCGCGCGTAGTGGCCGGTCGCCAGGTGGCTCGCGCCGAGCGCCCGCGCGCGCTGCAACAACACCTTGAACTTCAGCACCCCGTTGCACCGGATGCACGGGTTGGGGGTGGCGCCCGCCCGGTAGGTCGCGACGAACTCGTCCATGACGGCCTTCTGAAAGGCCTGCCGGAGGTCCATGACGTAGAACGGGATGCCCAGCCGGTCGGCGACCCGTCGGGCGTCCATCGCGTCGTCGAGCCCACAGCAGTGCTTGCCGTCGCCCACTGACGGGTGGGCCGGGGCGTCGTGGAGCTTCATGTGAACGCCGATGACGTCATGGCCCTGCTCAACGAGGAGCCCCGCGACCACCGACGAATCGACCCCACCGCTCATGGCCGCTACGACGCGCATGACGCCTCCATTCGTTCGAGGACCCGCCCGAGGACGGCGATGACCGCGTCGGCGTCGATGGGCGACCGGCCGGTCGAGATGCGAAGCGGCACCCCACGCGCCCCCATCGCCGCGACCACATGGCTCTGCTGGGCGGCGCCCGACGCACAGGCGGATCCGGTGGACGCCGCCACCCCTTCGAGGTCGAGCCCCATGACCAGGAGGTCGCCGGGGTGCTCGAAGAGCAGCGCGGTGGTGTTGGGGAGCCGCGGCGCGCCGGCTCCCAAGACCTGGGCGCCTCGGCGGACGGCATGGGCCTCGACTCGGTCGCGCACACCGGCGTCGAGCAGCGGCTCGGCGGCCACGCCCGCTGCCGCGGCCCCGAAGCCCGCCGCGAGCGCCACAGGCTCGGTGCCACCGCGCAGACCGCGCTCCTGCGGCCCACCGCGCACCTGCGCCTGCATCCGGGGGTGAAGGTCGGGTCGCACCCACAACGCGCCCACACCGCGCGGCCCCCCCAGCTTGTGGGACGACAGGGTCACCAGATCAGCCGGGAGGTCGAGGGGCACCCGGCCCGGGGCCTGGCTGGCGTCCGTATGCAGCAAGACGCCGTGCGCCCGCGTCACCGCGGCGACGTCATGAAGCGGTTGCAGCACGCCCGTCTCGTTGTTGGCGGTCATCACGCTGACGACCGCCACCCGGTCGGCGGCCCGTCGAAGCGATCGGTCGAGCGCGTCGAGGTCGACCCGCCCCTGCTCGTCCACCGACAGGCGCTCCTGGCCCCACGCGAGCACGCTGGGGTGCTCGACCGCGCTCACCAGGCAGCGGTCTCGGCCAGCGACGCGCAGCCCCGCCAGGGCCAGGGCGTTCGCCTCGGTGGCGCCGCTGGTGAAGACCAGGCCGCGCGGATCCCACCCGCCGAGGGCCGCGACCTGGGCTCGGGCGCGATCGAGGGTGGCAGCCGCGGCCCGGCCGACGGCGTGCGGAGACGACGGGTTCCCCCACGCATGGTCCAAGGCCGTCTGCATCGCCGCGCGGGCGTCGGCCCGCAGCGGCGTCGTGGCGTTGTGATCGAGGTACATCGGACCGCCCTGGCGGTGCCGCGACGCCTACAGGCGAGCCTGCAGGCGCTCCCGCAGCACCTCGTGAATCCGGGCCCACTCGGGGAGCGTGGCGCCGAGCTTGTCGGTCAGTGTGACATCGGCAGCGACCGCCTGCTCGAAGGCCGCGCCCGCCGCCTCGGCGTCGCTGCACGCCGCGTGGGCGACCGCGCGCACCAAATGCAGGCCAGCGAGAGCTGCCGGGTCGTCCATGTCGAGGGCCAAGCCGCGGTCGGCGAGGCTCGCCGCCTCGGGCCAGTCCTGCTTGCGCAGCGCCAGCTCGGCCAGCCGCACCAGCGCCTTGGGCTGCGACGGATCGAACGCCAGGCTCTTCTCGTAGTGCTGCTGCGCCTTGTCGGGGAGCTCCAGGCGAGCGTCGAGCACGTAGCCCTTGGTCAGGTACGCATCGACCACCTCAGCGGGCTCCTGGGCGTGGTAGATGATGTTGTTGTAGACATTAAGCAGGTTGTTCCACTCTTTTCGGGCAAACAGAACCGCCGCGATGCCTTGGAGCGCCTTGATGTCGTTGGCGCGCAGGTCGAGGGCCTTGTTGAACCGCTTCTTGGCCTTGTCGAGGTTGCCCTGCTGCAGCTCGACCCGGCCGAGGTTGACGTAGGTGCGAGCCAACCGGATGGGATCGCCCTGCCCGCCCGTGAGCTGGAGGATCTGACGGTAGACCCCGCCCGCATCCGACCAGCGCTCTTCAACCATGTAGAGCGGCCCCACAGCCTCGAGGCTGGGCAGGTGGCTCGGGTTGAGCTTGAGCCCCTGCTCGAAGCGGGTCAGCGCCTCGGTCGCCCGGCCGAGCTTTCGCAGGGCCTCGGCGAACCGGAAGTAGTAGAGCGCGACCTCGATCCGGACGTCGAAGTCGTCGAAGTCTCGCTCATCTTCGGACTCCTGCATGCGGGCGAAGATGTCGACCGCGGCTTCGAGGTCGCCGCTGTTGTAGAGCCAGTCGCCGCGGAAGCGCAGGGCCTCGGCGTTGTCGGGCTGCTCCTCCAGCACCATCCCGTAGATCTCAGCGGCCCCCGGCCGGTCGTGGAGGGTCTCGGCGCGGGTCTGAGCGGCCTTGAGCAGCAGCTCGATCCGAGCCTCACCCTCGGCGGCCTGCGCGCGGCTCAGGTTGGCCTCGACCACGAGGTCCCACTGACCGCGTGCGGCGTAGATGCGCTCGAGCAGCTCTGCTGCCTCGGGATCGGGGTGGTCGCCCGAGGTCGCAGCGTCGAGGAACCGGACCGCCTCGTCTTCCCGGTAGAGCTTCTTGAAGAAGACCCGACCCAGCTCCGCCTGGAGCGATGTGCGCTCAGCGCCGTCGATCTGGGGCAGCCGGGCTTGGGCGAACTCGACCAAGCTCGCCCAGTCCTCGCGGTCTCGAGCCAGCGCGATGAGGTGCAGGAGCGCTTCGGGATCGGCGGGTCGCAGATCGAGCACCTTGCGCCAAGCGTCCATGGCGACGCCGGGCTCTTCGAGGTGGACCTCCCACGTGGTGGCGATGGCCTGGTAGCGGATGACCTGCTCATCGCCCTCTACGACTGTAGCCTCGCGGGCCAGCACACCCACCAGGGCGCGCCAGTCCTCGTCCTTCTCAGCGAGCGCCTTCAAGCCGGCGAGCGACTCGAGGTCTTCGGGGTGGTGATCGAGCGCTGCCTGGTAGCTGGCGCGCGCCTGCATCCGAGACTCGGGATCATCGCTCTGGAGGTGGACCTCGGCGATGCGCCGACGGTAGCGGGCGGCGGCCTCTCCGTCGCCGGCGACCGACGCCAACCCCTCGAGGTACTGGATGGCCAGCGCGGTCTCGCCGCGAGCGCCGGCGATCCGGGCGAGCGACTCGAGCACCTCGGCGTCGTCGGGGGCCTCTTCGTGGAGCTGGCGGTAGAAGTCCCAGGCCTCTTCGGTCTCGGCCAGCTTCTCGGCGAGCACCCACCGGCGCTTCGCGTCGATGGCCTCGCGGGCTTCGGGCTGGCGCGTCACGCTGCGGCGGCGGGCCAGCATGTCGAACACGCCGTGCCAATCACCCGCGGCGCCCAGCGCGCGCTCGGCGCGCACCAGCGTGGGCAGGTGTTCGGGGCCCTCCTCCCCCTCGGCGGGCAGCAACCCGACCAGCACCGCGGCGGCCTCGGCGGCCATGCCGGAGTCTTCGAAGGCGGCCGCGAGCTCGAGGTCGGTCGAGCCCGGGACCTCGGCGATCAGCGCCCGAGTGGCCTCGACATCGCTGCGTTCAGCGGCCATCGCGAGCAGCGCATCGAAGGCGCGCCCACGGCCCGGCCGGGCGTCGAATGCCCGCCGATAGGCGGCCTCGGCGTCGGCCGATCGGTCTGCGGCGTCGTAGAGG
>JBDQIL010000031.1:0-11459 GCA_040264415.1 Myxococcota bacterium | reverse complement strand
GGTCCAAAGATAGCCCACAAGAGCCGGAGCGTCAGCCCCAATGTGCGCCCACCTGACGTGGGGCACCCTCGGGGGCCCGGGCTACTGCTGCTCGAGGCTGAAGCTCTCCTCTCGGAGCTCGGGGTCGGCGGCGATGTCGGCTTCTTCGAAGGCGATGTCGCGCATGCCCTCTCCGGCCGCCAGCCGGGCCGACTGGTCGGCGAAGTGAGGCGAGGTGGGGTCGGCCGACTGCGAGTAGGTCGTGATCGCGCGGGCGCGCGGACCGTCAGCGGCGAACTCCATGACCATCACCCACGAGTTGCCGTAGTTCATGGGGTAGCCGCCCTCGGTGAGATCGCTGCCGGCGTTGACCACGGCGGGGCGGGCCGGGCCGTCGATGAGCGTGTCGTTGCCCCCGCTCCACGACGCGACGGCGATCGTGCCGTCTGCGAAGCCCCCCCCAGGGACCCCGTAGGTGGCGTCGCCCTTGATCTGGAACTGGATGTCGCCGAGGCGGGCGTCGGCGGGGATCCCCGCCGCAGCGAGGGCCTGGGTGGCCTGGGCGAGCTCGATGAGCACGGGGTCGGCGCCGCTGTCGGGGGCGGCCGTCAGCCCCGCGGGGGTGTAGAGCGGATCGACCACGTCGAAGGGCTCGGCGTAGATCGCGCCCTGGTCGTAGAGGTCGCTGGTGTCGCGGCTGCTCACCGCCAGCCACTCGCGGAAGACCGCGAAGCCCCGTGCGTCGAGGCCATAGGTGCCATCCCAGCCGGCCAGGGCGGCGCAAGACGCCGTGATGTCGACGTCGGTGCCTGCGACGGTGACCGACTCGACCCCGTCGCACCGCTCGACCAGCGCGGCGAGCAGGTCGTCGGCGTGGGCGCTGCGGCCCTCGAGCGCGGCGGCCTCGAGCTCGTCGAGGCTGAAGCGACCGTCGTCGCCCGAGGCCGCATCTGGCCCATCCTCGGCGAGGTACCGCAGGTTCATGCGGGTGCGACCGCTGCGGGGCGTGCGCTCGGAGCCGTAGAACCTCGAGAAGCCCTCGAGGGTCTCGGAGCTGTGGTTGAGCCAATGGCTGTCGTTGGCGTTGGCGACGAAGTCGGCGCGCTGGAGCCAGGGGGACTCCTCGAAGGGCTTGACGTCATCCCAGTCATACAAGGGATCGCCGCCGTCGCCGCCGATCACGCCGAAGTCGGCCATCAGGGAGATGAAGGGGACCGACTCGACCAGGTCGGGCCAGGCCGCCTCGGCCTCGGCGGACCACCCTGGCACGCGGGTGGTGTCTCCGTACCAGGCGTTGCCCTCGGCGTCGGTGGCGATGGTGTTGACCCAGGGGATGCCGCGCTCGGTCCACTGGGCCGACTCGAGGGCGTCGAGCGAGTCGGCGAGGACCATGCCCTTCCACGTGGGCAGCATGGCGAGGTTGGCGGCGTTGGCGTCGGACATCGACACGGCCGTGGTGGGGGTCCACCCCAGCACCGGCGCGTTGATCATGGGGCCATGGTGCGTGCGGTACATGGTGCGCGACACCGTCTCGACCGCGCCATCGGACTGCAGCACGTCGATCTCGTAGGTGGTGGCGTCCATGTCGAGGTACCCGCCGTCGTAGCGGTACCGGGTGGGATCGGCGGGGTCGAGCTCGAGCAGGTTGAGGTTGAAGTGCAGCGACGACGCGACCGTGTGGGTCCAGGCGATGTCGCGGTTGAAGCCCATCACGGGGAAGAGGATGCCGATGAGCCCGACGCCGTAGAAGTCGACCTCGCCGGGCACGGTCACGTGCATCTCGAACCAGCGGCGGTTGCCGAACCAGGGGTAGTGCGTGTTGGAGAGCAGCATGCCGCCGCCGCTCTCGCTGCGCTCGCGGCCGACGGCCCAGCCGTTCGACCCCATGGTCTCGATGCGCGCGACCTGGTCGAAGCGGGAGGCCGGCGGCGGGGGCGCCTGCACGCGGCCGCCGCCCGGAGGCTGCGCCTGCCCGATCTCGGTCTTCAGCGCGTCGCCCGAGGCCAGCTCGCCGAGCGCGACATAGTAGGCCAGCACGTCGATGTGGGTGATGGGCACCAGCCAGTCTGCGCCCCGGCAGGCCTCGGGCACCTCGGCGGCGGGGGTCTCGGCGAGCCAGGCGTTGTAGCCCGCGGCGAAGCCCACCAGCGCGGCCTGCAGGTCCGCGTCGAGGTCCAAGAAGCCCGCTTCGGCGGCGGCGAAGACACCCTGCGCCTTGATCGAGAAGTCTTCGTCGACGTAGGCGGGGCCGAAGTACCGGGCCCGCTCCGCCCGGGCCATCACGATCTGGTCGGCGATGGCGCAGGCGTGGTGGGCGGTCTGCGCGCGGGCGACGCCGAAGCCCATGCTGCCCCAGTCGTCGGCCACGATGTGCGGGATCCCCCACGCGGTCCACCGGATCTGGGCGTTGTACGGGCCGACCACGACGTCGTAGGGGTTGGGGCCCGGGTCGCCCGACTCTTCGACCGTGCCGTCGGCGCCGTCAGCGCCGTCGTCGGAGGAGGTCGGGGCGGGGTCGCTCCCGGCGCAGGCCAGGAGGAGCAGCGGGACGAGAGCGATGGGGCGCATGGGGCCTCCGAGCCGGCGAACGGGGTCGGTTCGAGACGCTTCAGCGTAGCCCCTTCGCCCAGCCGTCGCCTGCGCGGTACCCTGGCCGGGTGAACATCCCCACCCGCATGGCTGCTGGCTTGGTCGTCGCCGCCGTGGCGCTGTTGGCGCTCGAGGCCGGCGCGCGGCTGGCGCGGAGCGCGCGCCCCGAGCTCGCCCGGGTCGAGCCCCTCGACCCCGGCGGGCAGCTCTACGCCGAGCTGGAGTTCCACCGTGATCTGCTGTGGCGGTTGGTCCCCGGCGACCGCCTGCAAGAGGGCGTGCGGGTGCGGGTCAACGACGACCGCATGCGGGGACCGCCCACCCCGAGCGGGCGCCGCGTGCTCTTCGTGGGCGACTCGTCGGTGTTCGGCTGGGGGGTGCCCGAAGAGCAGGCCTTCGCGTGGGCGGCCGTGGCCCAGGCGCACCCACGGGTGCCCGGCGACGTGGTCACCATCAACGCAGCCACCCCGGGCTACAGCTCGTCCCAGGCCCGCCTGCTGCTCAACCGGCTGATCCCAGACCTGCAGCCCGAGGTGGTGGTGGTCGCCACCTTGTGGTCGGACATGATGCGCGCCCCGTGGACCGACCGCGAGCTCTTCGCCCGCTTCGGCAGCCCCGAGCAGGCCGAGGCGCTCGGGCGCCATGACTGGCGCATGCAGAGCGCCCTGTACGCCATCTTGCGCGCCACCCTGCTCTCGCGCCGGCCGGTGCCGGCAGAGCGGCGGGTGCTGTGGGGCTCGATCCTCGACGGCGAGCCCCGCGGGCGGGCGCGGCGGGTCTCCCCCGCCGACCACCGCGCCCACATCGCCCACATCCACGCCACCGCGCAGGCCCACGGCGCGCGGGTCGTCGATCTGATCCTGCCCACCCACCGCGGCGCCGAGCTGCGGCCGCCCGACGAAGAGATCGCACGGTACAGGGCCAATCTGGTGGAGGTGGCCGAAGCGTCGGGCGCCGCGTGGATCGACGCCAACGCCGCGCTGGCGGCGGTGCCGGCGGCCGAGCTCGACCCCTACTTCATCGACCCCGTGCACCCGTCGGCCCGCGGCCACGCGGCCATCGCCGCGGCCTTGGCCCCCGCGCTGGTCGAGGCGCTCACGCGCTGAGCCGCGCGGGCGGAGCTGCGCCGCCGCTCGCCCGCCGCCCCGAGTCAGCAGGCCTCGGCCACCTCACGCAGCCCGGTGATGTCTTTCAGCACGATGCCCTCGCGCTGCGTCTCGACCCGACCCGCCCGCTGCCAGCGGGTCATCACGCGGATCGCGGTCTCGGACCGACAGCCCACCAGCTCGGCGAGGTCGCCCCGCGACAGCGCCACCGGCAGGAAGGTGCCGCGGGCGTCGGGCAGGCCGATGAGCTCACCCACCCGCAGCAGGGTGCGCGCGATGCGGCCCTCGACCGGCCCCCGACCCAGCTCGTCGAAGCGCTCGACCACCCGCTGGCGCCGCTTCAGGCTCGCCTGCAGCAGCGTGCTCGCGAGCGCGGGGTCGCGGGCCAGCCGACGCTGCAGGGCCCCAGCCGACACCGAGACGCCCTTGCCGTGCGCGAGGGCCACCGCGCGGGTGGTGGTGCGCCCGCCCTCCGAGGCCGCCTCGAGGCCGGCCAAGCCGCCCCGGAAGACCAGGTCGACGATGGGGGCCCGGTCACCCGGCCACGGACGGTCGAGCTTGATCGCGCCCGTACAGACACTCACCAAGCGGTCGGCCGGCGCGCCGACCTCCCAGAGCACATCCCCGCGCCGAAAGCGGAAGGGCTCGCCACCCTGAAGCAGCCCGACGTTCGACGCGACCTGCGTGCACGGGTGTAGGCAGGGGCAGTTGGGGTCGGTGCTGGGAGGGGTCATCGGGGCCTTCCTGGTTGAGCGGCGCTCCCATCCACTGCACGTGCCATGCCAACCTGACCCCGGTCAGGCCCAAATCGCCCCCCCGGGCGGTGGTCGGCCGCTCGGGCTACGGGTCGGCCTGCGTGGACCGGTCGATACGGCCCAAACCTGGGTCATCCCGCCCACCATGGAGTGTCGAATGACCCATCTTGGAACGATCCTGGTCTGTGAAGACGAGGAGCTCATCCGGTGGAGCCTCAGCGAGCACCTGCGGGGCCGGGGCTACACGGTGGTCGAGGCCGAAGACGGGGTGCAGGCCCTCGAGCAAGCCGAGGCCACCTCACCCGACCTGGTGCTCACCGACATCAAGATGCCCCGGATGGACGGCCTCACCGCGCTGCGTCGGATGCGCGAGCGCGAGCTCGACATGCCGGTCATCGTGCTCACCGCCCACGGCGCGGTCGAGACGGCCATCGAGGCCACCCGCCTGGGGGCCACCGCCTACCTCTCCAAGCCCTTCGATCTGCGCGAGGTCGAGCTCGCCGTCAAGCAGGCGCTCGAGCGGCACCGCCTGGCCACCCAGGTGGCCTACCTCCGCGACCAGTCCCTGGCCGAGTACAGCTCCATCATCGGTCAGAGCGGCGCCATGCGGCGCCTGTTCGCCTTGCTGCAGCGCCTCGAAGACGTCGACGCGCCGACCGTGCTGCTGCGGGGGGAGTCGGGCACGGGCAAAGACCTCATCGCCCACGCCATCCACGACCGCGGCCCCCGCCGGGCAGGCCCCATGATGGAGGTCGACTGCGCCAGCCTGCCCGACCAGCTCATCGAATCCGAGCTGTTCGGCCACGAGCGGGGCGCCTTCACCGACGCGCGGGCCACGAAGCGGGGCCTCTTCGAGGTGGCCCGCGGCGGCACCATCTTCCTCGACGAGATCGGGGAGATGAGCCCCGCGACCCAGGCCAAGCTGCTTCGGGCCCTCGAGAACCGCACGTTCAAGCGGGTGGGGGGGGTGACCAGCCTACAGCTCGACGCCGGGGTCATCGCAGCCACGCACCGCGATCTCGCCGCAGAGGTCAAGGCGGGCACGTTCCGTGAAGACCTCTACTTCCGGCTCAATGTCATCCAGGTGGAGGTGCCCGCGCTGCGGGAGCGCCGCGATGACATCCCACTGCTGGTCGAACACTTCGTCAGTCGGTTCAACCGCGAGTTTCGCCGCGAGGTGCGCGGGTTCTCGGGCGAGGCCATGCAGCTGATGCAGGCCTACACCTGGCCCGGCAACGTGCGCGAGCTGAAGAACGTCATCGAGCGGGTCGTCATCCTCGAGGACCGGGAGATCATCGGCGCGGCCCAGCTCCCCGGCGAGATCCGGTATGGCAGCCGGGGCGCCCAGGCGGGCACCGCGCCGTTCGTCCTCCCAGAAGAGGGCGTCGACCTCGACGGCCTCGAGCGCAGCCTGCTGCAGCAAGCCATCGAGCGCACCGGTGGCAACCAGAGCGCCGCCGCGCGGCTGCTCGGCATCAGCCGGTACGCACTGCGCTACCGGCTCGAGAAGCACGACCTCACCCGCTGACCGGCGCCAACTCCACTCGAAAGACCGCGCCAGGCCCCCTTCCCGGAGCCGCCGGTGCGGGGTCGGCGGCGGGCTCCGCCAGCATCACGGCGCCGCCCATCGAGCTCACCAGCTTTCGGCAGATCGCGAGGCCCAGCCCCGTGCCGCGGGTCTTCGAGGTCACGAAGGGCTCGAAGAGGTCTGCGCGCAGGGTCTCGGGCACCCCCGGGCCGTCGTCGCGCACGGTCACCACCGGGCCCGGCCCCACCTCGAGCTCGACGCGCCCCTCGACACCGGCCGCGTCGCGTGCGTTCTGGATGAGATTGATTAGCACTTGCAGCAGGTATTCGCGATCGATGAGGGCCATGGCGCCGGGATCGGGAGCGTGCACCGTGGCCCCCACCCCCGACCGCTGCACGGCCTCGGCCACCACGAGCCTCAGCACCGCTGGCTCGAGGTTCACCCGGGTGGGCCGCGCGTACCCGAGCAGGTCGCTCACCAGCCGATCGAGCCGGTGGACCTGATCCTGCACCTTCCCGAGGATCGGCTTTCGCCGGTCCTCTTCGGGAAGCGAACCCACGATGACCTGGAGCGTGGCCGAGATGGCCGCCAGGGGGTTGCGGATCTCGTGGGCCATGTGGGCGGCCATGCCGCCGATCCGGGCGAGGGCCTCGGTCTGACGGACGCGGGCCTCGGCCTGCACCACGTCGGTGAGCTCCTCGACGTGAATCAACAAGCGCGCGTTCTCGTGCTCGAGCGGCACGAGGGTGAGACGGAGGAAGCGCTCCGCGGAGCCCGCCCCCAGCACCACCCGCGGCAGCGTGACGTCGCGGCCCGTGGCGTGAACCTGAGCGACCGCCGCGGGCAGATCCGCGGCCTCGACCAGGTCGGCCGGCAGAAACTCGGCGTAGTGTCGCCCCACCTCGGCGCGCTCCCCAAACAGGCGCAGCGAGGGGTGGGTCGCTGAGGTCACATGCCCGCTCTCGTCGAGCACGAGCACCGTCACGGGCAGGTTCTCGACGATGAGATCTTGCAGGGTCTGCAAGCGGCGCCGCTCGTGGGCCTCGTGGTAGGTGCCCGACATGACCGCCAGCTCGAGGTCGGTGATGCGCGCGACCGCCTCGCACGTGCGCCACCGCTCGGGGCCCTCGGGGGAGACGGCACGGATGCGGTCACAGATGCCCGCGCGCAGGCGGTTCATGGCCGTGAAGACGTACCGCTCGGGCAGCCCCACCTGCACATGCACGCGCCCGATGCGCTGCCGGCGCTGAAAGTAGGCGTCGTCCCAGGGGCCCGAGAGCAGCTGACGCACCCAGACCTGGAGCGTCTTCTGCAGGCGAGCGACCTGTTCGGGTCCGCTGAACACCGACGCCGCGCCATCGAAGCGCTCGATGGTCGCGTAGAAGTCGTGCGCGAGCACCTCGAGGTGCGGCTCGACCCCCGGCAGCGCCGCCCGCAACCGCGCCTCGTCGTCGGCGTCGAAGCCGACGTAGTCCTTCATCTCTTCCCAGTGGCTCATCGGGACCGCTCCGATGGGGCGCAGGGCCCGGCCGCCGCCCCCCCGGATGGAGAGCGGGCGACCGAAGCGCGTCGCTCAGTCCTGCTCGACGATGATGAACTCGACCCGCCGGTTGGCCGCGCGGCCCTCCTGCGTGTCGTTGCTCTGGATGGGGTACATCTCGCCGAAGCCGCGGGCATCGAGGCGCTCGGCCTCGATGCCCTTGTCCACCAGGTACTGCCGCACCGACTTGGCCCGGTCGTTGCTCAGGCGGAGGTTGTTGCCGTCGCCACCGACGTTGTCGGTGTGACCCTCCACCCGGATGCGCTTGAGCTGCGGGTTGGCGCCGATGACCGTCGCGATCTCGTCGAGCAGATCGAAGCTGCGCTCCTGGATCGTGGCCTTGCCGGTGTCGAAGTAGATGGCCTCGGTGATCTTGATGTTCGACTTCTCGACCACCACGCGGCCCTCATCGGGGCAGCCGTCGCCGTCCTTGTCGCCGTCGAAGTCTTCGGCGTCGTAGGGGCAACGGTCGACGTTGTCGGCGAAGCCGTCGCCGTCCTTGTCGCCCATCTCCTCGTCGGGGCAGCCGTCGTCGTCTTGGATGTCGTTCCAGGTCTCGGCGTCGTTCGGACAGCGGTCCTCGGTGTCGGGGATCTCGTCCTTGTCGTTGTCCTTGTCGGGACAGCCGTCGTTGTCGAGCCAGCCGTCGTCGTCTTCTGGGTCGTCGGGGCAGTCGTCGTTCGCGTCGGGGATGCCATCGACGTCGTTGTCGTTCTCGGGGCAGCCGTCGTCGTCTTGGAAGTCGTCGATGTCTTCGGGATCGGACACGCAGCGGTCGCTGCCGTCTGGGATCCCGTCGCCGTCGGAGTCACGATCGGAGGGGTCGAAGCCGGGCACCACGGAGAGCCCCGCCACCACGCGGTAGTCGGGGGCGCCGATGCCCGGGAGGATGGCGCTGCCGCCCCCCAGGTGCAGCGCGGTCCACTCGGTGGGGAGCAGCTTGATGCCCACCAGGCCCTCGGCCGGGAGCTGGCTGAAGCGGGTTCCCCCGACCTCGCCATGGATCTCGGCCATGATCTCGATGATCTCACCGGGGGCGATGCCGCCGGCGATGCCCCAGGTGGCCGCGCTGGCCACCCGCACGTCGCGCACCCGGCCGGCCTCGCGCACCCGATAGCCGCCGGTGAAGGCGACGCGCCATCGGTACTCTTGGCGGCGCACGGTGCCGTCGCTCAGCTCGACCACGACCTGCGGCGAGACCGACACGCCCTGCTCGCCGGTCAGCGTCGCGGGATCGCCCGTGGGCAGGCCCACCGGCAGGATGACCGCGAGGCCCAGGGGGCCGTCTTCGCTGTGGAGCGCGGTGAGCTTGGGGATCACGCGGAGGTCGCCCAGGCCGCCACCGGTGATGGCCGTGGGGCCGCCGCTGGCGCCCAAGGAGGACGGCGTCACGCCGTCTTGAAAGAGGGTGACCGGCAGGTCCACCGTGAGCGACGACCACTTGGTGATGCCCATGCCCAGCAGCAAGTGGCCGGTCAGGCGGTCGTCGATGAGGCCGTTGCCGGCCTCGCCGTCGGCGTCGGGCGACGCCGCCACGCGGTTGCCATTGGCGTCGGTCACGATGACCGGGTCGTTGGCGTAGTTCACCCAGAAGGCCGCCTCGGCCTGCAGGTTGCCCAGCGTGTCGGCGGAGGGCACCGAGAGGTAGCCCATGCCGTCGGACGCCGGCCGGAACAGCTCGACGTCGACGCCGTCTTCGTTGGTCTCTTGCGCCAGGGCAGGCGCGGAGAGCGCCGCCGCCGCGGCCAGGGGGAGCAGGGTCTTCAGCGCGCGCATCAGCGTCCCTCCGTCCGGCGACGGGCAGCAGCGGGGATCAGGGCCAGCAGGCCCAGCAGCAGGGCACCGGCGGGCAGCCCGGGGGCCGGCGAGGCGGCGCAGAGCCCCCCGCCGCGCACCGTGGTGTAGCCGAGGGGGTCGGAGCAGCCGTCGTCCACCATGCCGTTGCAGTCGTTGTCGAGCGAGTCGCCGCAGACCTCGGCGGCGCCGGGGTTGACCAGGGCGGCGCGGGGGTCGTCGGCGTCGTCGAAGCAGTCGCCCTCGGTGATGTCGTAGCCGTCTTCGTCGGCGTCTTTGTACGGGTCGTCTACGACGCCGTTGCAGTCGTTGTCTTTGCCGTCTTTGATGCCGCCGGTGGCCGGGTCGCCCTCGTCGCCGCCGGGGTAGACGTTCGAGTCGTTGTCGTCGCAGTCCACCGGTCGGTCGTACCAGAAGCCGGGGTCGGGGTTGCCCAGGCACTCTTCGCCGTCGTAGCCATCGCCGTCGCGGTCACAGGCGTCGAAGCCGTCGCCCGACTGGTCGATGCCGTCGTAGAAGATCTCAGTGGCGCAGGGCTCGATGAGGTTGTCGGCGTCGTTGGTGTCGTAGGCCACCGCGCAGTCGCCCTCGCGGTAGCCGGTGGGCAGCACCGGGCCCGAGGCCGCGAAGGGGTCGAAGGTGACGGGCGAGCACTCCACCGCGTCGTCGGGGTCGCAGTCGATGACCTCGCCGGTGTCGCACTCGGACACGCCGTCGCTGTCGTCGTCGGTGTCGTCGATGCAGCCGTTGCAGTTGTTGTCGACGCCGTCGATGATCTCGGGCTCGGCGGGGCTCACCGCGTTGCGGTCGTCGTCGCAGTCGCCGTCGATCTCGGCGTATCCGTCGCCGTCGTCGTCGCAGGCGCCGTCATCGACCACGCCGTCGCAGTCCGCGTCGTCGCCAGCGTTGCCGTAGGGGGCCTCGGTGCCGTCGATGGCGTCGGGGTAGACGTCGGGGTCGGTGTCGTCGCAGTCGCCCTGCACCTCGGTGTAGCCGTCGCCGTCGTTGTCGACGCTCGACCCGGAGCAGAGCTGCGAGCTGGCTGATCCGGGGGTGCCGCCCCACCCAGCGCCGCCGCTGCCGACGTACTGACACCAGTTCTCCGCGATGTCGTTCGCCCACGAGTTGCCGGTCACGCCCATGTTGACGTGGTGGGCCTGGTTGCGCACCACGTCCCACGAGCCCGCGTTGTTCCAGGCCACCTCGTCGATGGTGCGGCCGCCGTACTCGAGCACGATGGAGTCGGCCGCCCGCCGAAGGGCGATGTCGCCCACGCCGCTGGCGTAGCCGTAGTCATAGACGTAGTCGACCGTCACGCCGCCGTTGGTCGCCGAGCTGCCGTTCACCCCGAAGACCTTGTAGCCGCCGGCCGGGATCAACAGCGTCGAGGTGACGGTGAAGCCCGTGTCGTTGTCCGACCCGATGGTCAGACCGTTGAGGTCGAGGTTGCTGGTGGTGGCGTTGTACACCTCGAACCACTCGGCGAGGTAGGCCGCCGTGTAGTCCGGATCCGACATGAACTCGGAGACGGTGATGTCTCCGGGGCAGATCGATGCGGTGCAGATGTCGTCGCAATCCGCATGAGCGGGGGTGGACCACACAAGGGTCGCCGCGGCCATGAGCCACATGGGGCGCCTCCGGGGGATGAGCGGCGCAGATCCTACCAGACACGCCAAACCCCCACAATGGCGAGCCGGTTGCCCCGCGCGCTCAGCGGGGCCGGGGGGCAGACCCCGCCTGGACCGGAGGGGCCGCGGCGCCGCAGGAGTCGGCCTTGCCGTCGGCCGCCACCGACAGCTCGATCACGACGCCGTCGATGTCGCTCCCGCCCACGACGACGGCGCCACCGGGCGAACACCCTCGCGGATCGCCGACCCCAGGGCCGTCTTGCGCGAGGTCGATGAAGGCCTCGAGCACCAGCGGGCCGTAGCCTTCTGGGACCGCGATCTCGAAGGGCCCCGGGGGCAGCTTGAGCTTCCCGAGGGGTCGCCGGCCGCCGCTGGCCCGGTCGTCCGGCCGGAAGAGGTCGAGGTCGATGGTGCCGCCCTGGGGCCACACCAGCTCACCGCTCAGGGTCACGCGGGGTCCCTCGACGCCCATGAAGGGATCTCCCGCGGGCCCGCCGCCCGGGGCCGGGGCGCCCGGCGCGCCGCCGGGCGCCCCGGGCG
>JBDQIL010000030.1:0-11477 GCA_040264415.1 Myxococcota bacterium | reverse complement strand
GCGTCTGGCAGCGCCATGTCGCTGGCAGACGCAGAGGCGGCCAAGCCCAAGGGCGAAGAGAAGCCGAAGCCCAAGCCCGACGACGACGCGGCCCGCGCCAAGAAGCGCTCCGACCTCATCAAAGACATGAGCGCGCCGGTCGGCCCCGAAGACCGCGTGGCGACGTCGCCCGACGGCTCCGACCGCGACTTCGCGATGGTCGGCGCGCCAGGCGGCATCCAAGACCCCATCCTCATGGAATACGTCGAGAAGTGCCGCGCGGCCATCAACCCCAACTGGACCCCCCTCCCCTCGACCGTCTCGGCCAACCCGAGCTACTCGGTCGGCGTGGTCGTCAAGGTGCTGGCGGACGGCACCCTGAAGTCCCCCGAGGTGGTGCGTCCGAGCGGCGACACGGCCTTCGATCGGAGCGGCATCATGGCCGTCCACAAGACCCGCCGGTTCCCCCCTCCCCCTGAGAAGTACGCCAAGGCTGCGGCCAACGGCGTCCTCATCGAATTGCTCGCACGGGACAAGCTGTGACCCACCCCCGCACCTCCAGCCGGGTCGTCGCCATCGCCGGCCTGGCGACGCTCCTCGCCTCGCCTGCCGTGGCTGCCCAAGAGCAGCCCGTCGAGCGCTTCGGCTTCACCGTCGGCTACAAGCCAGGCGCCACCCGCCACGCCCTCGCGCTGCCGCGCCCGGTGGGCGACTCCGCCGCCGCAGACGAATTCTACGCCGTGCTCAAGCGCGACCTCGAGCTCTGCGGCTACTTCGACGTGATCGACCCCGCCGCCTACATCGAGGGGCCCGCGGCCGGCCTGCGGCCCGGCTCGTTCCGCTTCGAGGACTGGGAGGTGCCCGGGGCCGCCATCCTGGTCAAGACCGGCCTGCAAGACCAAGGCGGCGGCCACCGCGCCGAGGGCTGGGTCTACCATGTGCCCGGACAGAGCAAAGAGGGCGCGAAGGCCTTCTCGGGCGCCCAAGGCACCGTGCGGATGCTCGCGCACAAGACCGCCAACCTCGTCATCGAGTCGCTCTTCGACCACGCAGGCCCGTTCAACACGCGGTTCGCGCTGGCCGGGAGCTTCGGCGGCAACAAAGAGATCTACGTCGTCGACTTCGACGGCCACGGGCTCACCAAGGTCACGCGGAATGGCAGCATCAACCTGCAACCCGACTGGGACCCCACCGGCACGAAGCTGGCCTACACCGGCTACGCAGCGGGCAACCCCGACACCTACGTCGCCGATCTGGGGCAAGGGCGGATCACGCGGGTGAGCGCGCGGTCCGGTATCAACACCGGAGCGGCCTGGAGCCCCGACGGGCAGGCGCTCGCCCTCGCGCTCTCTCCGTCCGGCGACCCCGACGTCTTCGTGCTCGACCCGGTCACGGGGCGCCAGACCGCTCGGGTCACGCGGTCGGCCGGCATCGACACGTCGCCCAGCTGGAGCCCGGATGGGCGGCAGATCGCGTACGTGAGCGAGCGCAGCGGTGGCGCCCAGATCTATGTGGCCAACGCCGACGGCTCGAACGCCCGCCGGGTCACCTTCCAGGGGAGCCACAACACCGATCCCGCGTGGTCACCCGACGGCAAGCACATCGCCTTCGTGAGCCGCAGCGGCGTCTTCGACGTGTTCGTCGTGCGCCTCGAAGACAGCCGCGTCACCCGAATCACCCAGTCGGCCGGAGACAACGAGGATCCCTCGTGGTCGCCGGACGGCCACTACCTCGCCTTCTCCTCGACCCGCAGCGGCCGCCCCCACATCTGGATGAGCACCGCCGACGGCGCATACCAGGTCCAACTCACGCAGGGCAAGGGCGGTTACACGAACCCGGACTGGTCGCCGCCGCTGGCCTGGTAGGTCGCGGCGCCCCCCCGCCCGGAGCGCCCGTGCCTCGCGCATCCATCGACATCGGCAGCAACTCGGTCCTCCTCCTCGTGGTCGACGACACGGGCCTGACGGTCCACGACGAAGCCCGCGTGGTCGGCCTGGGCAAAGGCCTCGGCGACCGCGGCCTGTTTCGCCCCGATCGCATGGACGACACGGTCGACGCGCTGCGGGCCTACGCGCACCGCGCCCGCGACCTGGGCGTCATGCCGCACGAGATCCGCGCCGTCGCCACGTCGGCGGCGCGGAGGGCCCTCAACGCGCAGACCTTCTTCGAGCGGGTGGCCGACGAGACGGGGATCCGGGTCGAGGTCATCGCCGGGCCCGAGGAGGCCCGCCTCACCTGGCTGGGGGCGCTCGGCGACCTCGACCTCCCGGACGGCCCGGTGGGCGTGGTCGACCTTGGCGGAGGCAGCACCGAGGTCGTCGTGGGCCAGGGCGACCGGGTCGGTTTTCGGCTCTCGCTCGAGCTCGGCTCCGTGCGCCTGACCGAGGCCTTCTTCGGCTCGGCGCCCACGCGCTACAAGCCCGCCGACCTCGCCCGCATGCGCGCGCACATCCAGGGCGAGGTCGCGACGGTGGAGTGGCCGGTGCTCCCGCGGGTGCTGGTGGCCGTCGCCGGCACCGCCACCACCCTCGCCGCGATGGACCTCGGCCTCACGGACTGGGACCGCGCCGCCGTGCACGGCTCCCGCCTCACCCGCGGGAGCCTCCGCCGCTGGATCGACCGGCTGCTCGACGCCGGCCCCTACGAGCGCCGCGAGCTCGCCGCGGTCAGCCCGGAGCGGGCCGACTTCCTGCTGGCGGGCGCCTGCGTGCTCGAGGCCCTGTGCACGTCCGGGCGCCGCGACTCCATGCGGGTGAGCGACGGCGGGGTGCGCCACGGCGTCCTGCGAGACCACCCGCCGGGTTGAGCGAGAATCTGGGTGGGGAATAGATTCCGGTCGTCCTCGACCTGCAAGCGGTCTGCATGTGAAGATCCTTGCAAGTGAGCCGCCTGTAGGGCATGATTGCCGAGACTGCTTACAGAAGTAGCGGCGGCACCGCTACCCCCTGGCAGCTCCTGAGTTCGACCGCACCGACACTCCCCGGGTCCCATCATGACGCGCTTCGGCATCCTCAGCCTGACCGCCCTCCTCTCCCTCGCAGCCTGCGACGACAAGAGCGGCACCAGCACCGACGCCACCCAGACCGACACCGGGACCACGGGCGGCTCCGACACGGTCGACGCTGACCTCGACGGCTTCCCCGCCTCCGAGGACTGCGACGACAACGACGGCACGATCAACCCGGGCGCGACCGAGATCTGCGACGGCGTCGACAACGACTGTGACGGCGAAGTCGACGAGAACGTGATGGACACGTACTACCGCGACGCCGACTCCGACGGCTTCGGAGACTCCGAGGTCACCGCCGAGGCTTGCGAGGTCCCCGACGGCTACGTGCCCAACGCCAACGACTGCGACGACGCGCACGTGGCGTCGTACCCCGGCAACACCGAGACCTGCGACGGGATCGACAACGACTGCGACGGCACGATCGATGAAGACGTGACCACCGCCTACTACGCCGACGCCGACGGCGACAGCTACGGCGACCCCACGTCGCAGACCGACGCGTGCACCCAGCCCACCGGCACGGTCACCGACAACACCGACTGCGACGACACCACGACGGCGGCCTTTCCGGGCAACCTCGAGGTCTGCGACGAGATCGACAACAACTGCGACGGCGTGGTGGACGAGGGCGTGACCACGACCTTCTACGCCGACATCGACGGCGACGACTACGGCGACCCCGGCCTGTCCCAGGACGCCTGCTCGCTGCCCGCCGGCTACGCCGAGGTCGCGGGAGACTGCGACGACTCCGACCCGTCCTCGAACCCCGCCGCGCTCGAGTACTGCGACGGCCACGACGACGACTGCGACGGCATCACCGACGAAGACGACTCGGTGGATGCGGTCGATTGGTACGCCGACTCCGACGCCGACTCGTACGGCGACCCGATGGCCATCAACCACACCTGCTACCAGCCGTCCGGCTACGTCTCCGACAACACCGACTGTGACGACACCGAGGCCACCACCAACCCGGCGGCCCTCGAGTACTGCGACGGCCACGACGACGACTGCGATGGCGTCGTGGACGAAGACGACGCGGTAGACGCCCAGGACTGGTACGCCGACGCCGACTCCGACACCTACGGCGACGCCGCCACCAGCCTCACCCAGTGCTACCAGCCCACCGGCTACGTGAGCGACAGCACCGACTGTGACGACACCTACAGCGGGTCGTACCCCGGCGCAGACGAGTACTGCGACGGCCGCGACAACGACTGCGACGGCGACATCGACGAAGACGGCGAGGTGCTCGACGGCGACACCTTCTACGCCGACACCGACACCGACGGCACGGGCGACGAGAGCAGCACCATCGTCGCCTGCTCGCAGCCCTCCGGGTACGTGGACAACTGGTACGACTGCGACGACTCCGACGGCACCGAGCCGGTCGTGGTCGACCGCGGCTCCGGCTCGTCCGGCGGCTCGGGCACCATGGCGAGCCCGCTCTACTCGCTGCAAGACGGCGTAGACCGCGCCTCCACCTGCGTCATCGCCTTCGCCGGCACCTACGCCGAGAACCTCGACATCACGTCGAGCATCGACATCTGGGGTGTCGAGGGCGAGGGGCTCACCTACATCGACCCCAGCGGCACGCCCTGCGACGGAGCCTCCCCCACCGGCTGTGAGCCGGCGATGATGATCGCCAACGGGGCCGGCGTCGCGCCGACCATCCATGGCTTCACCATCTCGGGCGGCACCGGCTACACCACCACGACCACCACGACCACCACCTGCGCCGACTCGTCGGCCAGCCACAGCGGCACCACCGACTGCACGGTCACGGTCTACGAGTACTGCGGCGGCGGCATCTACATCGACGGCGACGACCCGATCCTCTACGACGTCACGATCGAAGACAACACCCTGCCCGAGTTCGAGCAGTACACCATCCCGTGCGGCTCTGGCGCCTGCAGCTTCGAGCAGAATTGGATCTACAGCTACGGCGGCGGCGTCTGCGCCAAGGACTCGGCCGGCTCGTTCGAAGACGTAGACGTGGTGAACAACTTCGCCGACCAGGGCGGCGGCATCTACGTGGCCGACGCCTCTGTGGTCGATTGGGCCCACTCCTACATCGTAGACAACGAGGCCGGTGACGGCGGCGGGGCCAACGTCGACGGCGCGACCCTGTCGGCCACGAACGTGCTCTTCGCCTTCAACGACGCCGACACCGACGGCGGCGGCATGTTCTCGCAGAACAGCGGCACCGCCAACCTGACGAACGCCAACGTGGCCTACAACGCCTCGGCGACCGGCTCCACCCGCGGCGACGCCATCTACACCAGCTCTGGCACCACCACCACGGTCACCAACGGCCTGCTGCACGCCGGCGCCGCCAACTACGTGGTCTACGCCGGCGGCACCTGGACCAGCAGCTACACCGACGTCTACAACGCGTCGTCCACCTCGATGACCTACGGCGGCAGCGCCGCGGCCGGTACGGGTGACATCAGCTCGGCCCCCTCCTGGGCTGGCGTGAGCGATGACGGCAACCCCAACAACGACGACTGGGGCCTGCAGTCCGGCAGCCCGGCCATCGACGCGGGCTCTTCGTCCACCGCCTACAACGACACCGACGGCACCCGCAACGACATGGGCATCACCGGCGGCCCCGGTGGCGACTGGTAGGCTGCGCGCGCTCGGCGCACGGTCAGTCCACTTGCGGCCCGCGGCCGCCACCCGGATCAGTCCGGCGTTGCGGTCGCGTCGCATGTGAAGTCGACCTCGCGCCCGAGGGTGTAGAGGGCCAGCTCGTCGTCCTCCCAGACCGGCTCGACCAAGAACCCGACCTCGGCGAAGATTCGTCGGGCGCGCGGCCAGTCCGACTCCATGCGCACCGAGCCGTCTCGTTGCGGCCGGGGACGCAAGTAGCCCTCTTTGCGGAAGACCACCGTACGGTAGCCCAGCTCGCGCAGCGCCTGCAGATCGGCGGCGGTCCAGGCGTCTCGAGGGTGGCGCCAATCGCGCTCACCCAGCGCCAACAGCAGCGCCACGGCCGAGTTGTCGTTGCGCAAGGCGACCATCTCGGGCGGCGTGAACGCCTCTTTGGTGACCAGCATGCCGTTGAGGATCGGCCTGCCGTGGATGGTCTGGTGGTAGAGCGGGCGCTGCCCCAGCTTGTAGGGGAGCTCGATGACCGCGCCGGCCGCTGGCTGCGCGAGGCAGTGGATGCCTGCAGAGACCTGCGCCGGCCACCAGTCGAGGGGGGCGAGCCCCTGCCGCGCGGGGACCGCGGCCGCCCAGGCCCCGAGGCCCACCGCCGCAGCCAGTCCCCAGCGCCGCCCGCGCGCCCGCGCCACCCGCTGCACCGCGAGCGCCCCCAGCATGGTGATGATGAGGTGCATCCACGCCACCGAGCGCCCCGGCCACCACCACCGACGCAAGACGTCGAGGCGCTCGACCCCCCACAGATACAGCGGGTTGGCCACGAAGTCGCGCCCGACGATGACGACCGGGCCCACCGCGAACACGAGGGCGCCAGCCCCCACCGCCAAGGCCAGGCGTCGGGTGGCCCGGCGCGCGCTCAGCGAGCCCGCCAGCACCGCCAACAGGTGCGCAGCCCCAAAGAGCCGGACCCCCGGATCAAAGCGCAGGTCGTCCGGCTCGATCAGCGCCCCGCCCCGCCCGGACAGCGCCAGCACGAACAGGCCCTGCTCGTCTCCCTCGACCGTGCGCAGACGCAGCCGCCCCAGCGGCCCCGGGGTGTCGGCCAGCGCGAGCAGACCCGGCACCTGTCCATCCCCCAGGTCTCGCAGCATGGGCGCGGCGAAGGGCAACACCACCGCGAGAGAGACCGCGCCCACCAGGGCCAACCGCGCCCCCTCACCCATCGGGCGCCCGCCGACCGCGCGCGCGAGCGACGCGAGCACCGCGAGGAGGCCGCCGAGGATGCCGTAGTACCAGTAGGTGAGGCCCGTCAGCGCCAGCCACAGGCCGCCCGAGAGCCCAGACCGCAGCCCCGCTGGCCGCGCGAGGCTGGCGATGAAGAGGCTCGGGAAGACGAGCATGGCTTGGGTGGGCCGCCCCTGCTGCAGCTCGAACAGCGCGAACGGGTTGAACAGCCCCAGCAAGGCCGCCGCGAGGCGCCCGGACCGTTCCTCGACCCCCGCCGCCGCGGCCACGCGCGTGGCGCCCCAGGCGTTCGAGAGCAGGATCAGCAGGACGAAGGCGTTCGTTCCTCCTGGCGCGCCCAAGGCCCACCGCAGCGGCGTGGCGATGGCCGCGTCGAGCAGGTTGCCGCCGGTGTGTCGGTAGAGGTCTTTCCCCCAGGGGAAGAAGAGCAGCGCGCCCGCGTCGTCGCCGGCCAGGCGACGCTCGGTCCACCAGTAGAACCACTGGGTCCCGTATGCGTCGAGCCAGTCGCTGCCGACGAACCGGTGCAGCGGGTCGAGGGCGGCCGGCCCGAGCAGAAGCACGGCCAACACCCCCACCACCGCGGCGGTCCACGGGCGGCTCACAGCTCACCCAGCGACAGGTGGGCGACGAAGGTGGGCTCGCCCCGCTCGATCTGGGGCCAGGGGTTCACGCCCAGGTCGAGGGCAGCCGGCCCCACCGGGGTGGCGATGCGCACCCCCGTGCCCAGGCCGATCCGCACCGGGCGGTCGCGGCCCTCGCGCGTCGAGGTGGGCTGCAGGTTCGGGGCCAGGAAGCCCACCTGACCCACGTCGCTGAAGAAGACCCATTGGGTGGAGTCGAGGTCGCTGAAGCCCACCGCCGTGAGGGGCACCCGCACCTCGAAGGTGCCGCTCACCAGGGAGTCACCACCGGTCGGCACCCAACGGGCCGAGTTCCCACGCAGGCCCGCCCCCTCGACCAAGGTGTCGAGCTCGCCCGGGAAGGGCACGTCCGGGCGCCCGGCGAAGTTGGCCGGCCCCACCGTGTTGAGCTGGAACCCTCGCAGGCTGCCGCTGCCGCCCAGGTAGAAGCGCTCCTCGATCGGCAGGGTCACGTCATCGCCGCGGGCCCAGCCGCCTCCCAGGCGAGCGCCCAGGTTGAAGGTCAACGGGCCGGCGGGCACCAGCTGCTCGAGGCGCATCAGAGCGCGCGCGGTCACCACCGAACTGACCAGGCCATCGGAGACCTCGACCGACCCCGAGAGGAAGGTGCCCCGCGTGGGGTTGAACCGGTCATTGCGCCCGTCTCGGTAGACCACGAAGGTGGGCCCGGTGACCACCCTGCGGGCCGACGGGAGTCGCGCTCGGCCCGTGCCATCGGGCTCGAGCCCCAGCAGCTCGAGCCACGGGTCCCCCTCGACCAAGGCCCCCACTTCGATGTCTTCGAGGCGGCGCAGCTGGGCGCGGTAGCCCACCCAGGCCTCCCACCGCGCCAGCGTCGTGCGCACGCCCACCGAGCCGCCAGACCGCCACAGCCGGTAGACCGGCTCTTGCAGCGTCTCGCCGATGACCCCCTCCAGCACGAGCTGCTGGTTGGAGGACGGCACGTGGGGAGCGGTGTAGCGGAGCGCGGCCTGCCAGACCGGCTGATCGACGTCGAACCGCCACTCGTCGCCAAACCACCCGTAGCCGACCTGTCCAAGCAGCGTGATCTTGTGGCCCAGCCCGCCCAGGTTTCGGTGGGTCACGCGCGCGTTCACCCGGACCCCCTGGTCGGTGGAGAGGCCACCGCCCGTCTCGAAGAGCAGGTTCGGCTTCTCGTCGAGCACCACCAGGAGATCTCGAAACCGGTCGTCGTCGCCCACCAGCTCTGGAGACACCACCTTGAAGAGGTCGAGGTCGTAGAGGTTGGTGCGGGTGCTGCGCAGCCCGTCGGGGGTGATGGGCTCGCCCACCGCGACGGCGAGCTCCCGCTCGATGACCGACCGCCGCGTGCGGCGGTTGCCCTGAACCACGACGCTGCGCAGGCGAACCTGCGGCCCCGGCTCGGTGACCAAGCGCGCGTACGCATAGGCGCCGTCGTCGGAGAGCCGCGTCTCCACGCTCACGTCTGCGCTCAGGTGGCCACGGCCGCGCCACGCGTCTCCCACCGTTCGCGCCAGCGCGTCGAGCCGGGCCAGCCGATACGGCTCCCCCACCAGCTCGCCCCGCGCCTCGTCGATGGCCACGGCGCCGGGCTGACCGCGCTCCACGCCCACCGCTTCGAGCTCGACCAAGCGGGTGCGCTGCCCTTCATCCACCGTGACCGACACGGTCACCCGCAGTCGGTCGCCCCGCAGCCACGGCAGGCGGGACGCCGCGCGCTCGACCGAATCCAGCCGCACCTCGGCCGCGAGGAAGCCCTGGCCCCGGTAGAACTCACGCAGCCCCTCGACCCCACGCCGCAGGCCATCGGTCGAGACCAGCCCCTCACCCAGCCCCTCGGAGTCGGCCTCTCGCATCGCCCCCGCCAGATAGCGAGGGGTGAAGGCCTCGGCGCCCGCGACATCGACGCGACGCAAGCGCAGCTGCGGCCCGGTGTCGGCCGACAGCTCGAGCACGAAGCCTTGGGCATCGGGCTTGAGCGTCACATCCACGTCGGCGTCTCCGTAGCCGCGGGCGTCCAGCCAAGCCGCGAGGCGCAAGCGCGCCTCATCGGCGGTGGCCTCGGAGGCGCGGGTCCCCTCATAGAGCCCGAGCACCGGCTGGACCTCGGCGCCACGCGGCAGCCGCCCCCCCCGGCCTCGGCGCGAGAGATCGACGCTCATGCGCCGCTGTCCCTCGATGTGGATGAGCGGGCGGCTCACCCCCGCCTCGTCCGCCATGGTCTGAAGCGAGACGCGCGCATGGAACCAGCCCAACCGCGCCAGCTCCTCCTTGGTCTCGACGAGCGCGCGCTCGAGCTCGGCTCGCACCACCCTGCGCCCCTCGACCACGCCATGCCGGCGCAAGATCCGACGAATGCGGGAGACGTGGGGGCGGCAGCCCGGCCGGGTGAGCTTGCAGCGCCGCCCCCTCCCCTCGCGGAGCACGTCGGGGCCCACCAGGGTCACCTCGCCCCACGTGTCGGGCCGCCCCGGCTCGACCTGCACCATCAAGGCTCGGTCACCGGCTTCGTCGACGACCACCTCGCCCCGCACCTGCGCCTCGGGCCAACCCTGTTCCACCAGCGTCGCCCGCGCGCGCTCCTCCGCCAGGGCCAGGTCGGCGGCGGGGTAGAAGGGGTCGCCGGGGGACACCGCCAGGGCCCGTCGCGCGAGGCGACGCGCCTCTCCGCGGGCACCGGTCACGGTCACCGAGTCGAGGCGAGGGGGCGGACGCACCCGGTACACCAGCCGCACCGCGTCTCGGATGACGCCTTCCCCGTCCATCTCGAACCACGGCTCGGCCACCGCCTCGACCGCAGCGAAGTCTCCCGCGCGAAACAACAGCGCGACGTCGAGGCGCACCTCACCGAGATCGAGGGGCGCGCCCTGGCGGGCCCGCAGCAGAGGCTCGAGGTTCTCTCGCGGCAGCCCACCGTCGGGCGCTTCGAGGGTGACCTGCGCCACGGAGACCCCCACCCACGCCGCGAGGTCGGCGTCTCCATCAGCCGACTGGGCGGCCGCAGGGCGTCCGACCGCGAGCGCCGCCGCCCAGAGCGTCAGGGCCATGAGCCCGATGGCACGCAGCCGGCGCATGATCAGTCCACCTCCCAGCGGAGGTTGAAGTCGAGCCCCCACGCCCCGCCGATGCTGAGCTGCCGGCCGACCTGCTGCCGCGCCCAGAAGCCGCGCACATACAGGCGGTTCGCCAGCCTTCGCTCGAGCCCGACGTAGGTGTCGGAGAGCCGGCTGACGTTCTGCTCGAGGATGAGCGTCGCCCAATCGAGGTCTTTCTCCGCCAGGATCCGAAGCTCTGACGAGATGCTGCCCGACCCGCGCTCCGTGATCCCGCTCACCAGATCGATGCGCTCGGGGCGCAGGATCTCGAGGCCGTAGATCCCCTGACCGAGGGTCTCGACGATGCCGAACTTCGAGGCGAGCAGGTCGCCTCCCTCGAGGGCCAGCGCCGAGAAGGCGCCGCCGTACCGTTCGAGCTCGGCCCGGGTCATTCCGAACAGCAGGAGCGCGTTGATGTCGGCCTGCGGCAGCGAGGGGTCGGAGCTGGAGTCGGCGCGCCAGTCCGACCACGGCCCCGAGATCCGGTAGTCGATGGCGTAGTCGTCTTCTCGGGTGCGCACTTCGGTGGACAGCGCGATGTCGAGCTCGGGATCGAAGGCGTAGGGCTCGACGAAGTGAAGCTCTCCGCGAACCAGCTCGAACTCGCGCTCTTTGAGGTAGACCCGCCCGCCCGGCACAGCCCGGATGTCGCCCACCAGCCCCGGCCGCGCCGTGTCCCCCACCAAGCGGAGGTCGCCCGACGCGACCAGGTCGCCGAGGTTGTTGCGCACCCGGATGGTGCGCTTCGACACCATCTGTACGTCCATGCTGAACAGGTCGTCGGTCTCAGCCGCGGTCGCCCCCACCAGCCGCGGGCCGGGGCGGTAGACCCCCCCGGCCCCCCCCCCCAACCCCGCGGCGCAGAGCCAGTCTCGGGCCGCAAACCCCCCCCCCCCCAAGGGGTCGCGGGCCGGC
>JBDQIL010000029.1:0-11530 GCA_040264415.1 Myxococcota bacterium | reverse complement strand
GGTGGGGTCGCAGGCCGGGGCCAGGGCGGCGCCAGCTGCGAACAGCACCACGCGGCGCAGGTCCGCCCAGGAGGAGGGGGAGGGGGTCATGTCGTCTCCGGGCCGTGCCTGCCCGCAGTGTGCCGCGGCGCGCGCCCGCCTGCCACCGGGCCCCGCTCCCCCCGCGGTCAGGGCCGCGACGAGAGCCAGGCGCGGGCGGCCGTGAGGGCCGGATCGCCGCCGTCGGGGCCTCGGTCGGCGGGATCGACCGGGACGTCGGCGACGTAGTGCTCGCGTGGGGTGCCATCCACGTGGAAGAGCGCCTCGGCGCCGAGCTCCACTGTGAGCCCCGACAGCTCGAGCGGGAAGGTGTGCAGCGCGCCCCGCAGGTCGCCGAGGTCGGAGGCGAAGGTGCGCGCCCCGGCGGCGGCGTGCAGGCCGATGACGATCCCCTCGCCCATGCTGCCGGTCCACCGGCTTCCCAGGGCGGCCACGCGCCCGGTGTAGGCGGCGGGCCCGCGGGGCATCACGTACTCGACGAAGCGCCGCGGGACGGTGGTGCTACGGGCGACGGCCGGGATCGTGTGCACCTGGTAGGGCCGCGGCTCAGAGACGAAGTGGCCGATGATGGCGCGCGCGACGTCGGTGTTGCCGCCGCTGGGCGTGTCGCGCAGGTCGAGGACCACGCCTGGCTGGTCGCGGCAGCGGTCCATGGCGGCGTCGAAGGCCGCGATAGTCTCGCGCTGGCCGAGCGAGTTCGCGAAGCGCACGTGGCAGACCCCGTCGGCGACGGCGATCGTGAGGGGGGTGCGTGGCGCCGGGTCGGGGACGCGCGGGTTGGCCAGGTCGACGGCGCGCGCGCCGGCGGGCGTGTCGAAGGTGAGCCGCCGGGGGCCCACCCGCCGTCCGTTGGCGAGCACCGTCGCGGCGTAGGCCTGCTGGCCCGCGGTCGGCGCGCCCGCGACGTCGCCGATCAGCGCCGCGACCGCTTGGGCGACCCCGACCCCGTCGATGGTCTGCAGCGTCCAGCCGGGGCGCACGCCGGCCGCGTCGGCGGGCCCCCCGGCGCGCACGTCGACCACCGGCCACGCGTCGCCGTCGAGGCCGATGGCGAGGTCGGAGGAGGTCGGCCAGACGTTGAGGTCGGCCTCGGAGAGCGGCGCCACCCGCACGTGCGGGTCGGCCAGCGCGATGAGGCCGCGGTTGAGGGTGGCCGCGAGCGCCTCGGGGTCGCTGGCGCCCGCCGCTTGGGCCTCGAGGCGGTCGAACAAGGCCTCGACGTCGACGTCGTCTCGGTCGAGGTAGGCGTAGGTGCCGCGAAAGACCTCGGCGAACTCGGCCGCGGCGGGTGCGGCCTCGAAGGGCGCGGGGGGCGCGGCCTGCGCTGCGCCTGCCCACGCCGCCCCCAGCAGCGCGGCGGGCCTCACTCCGGCGCCCCGCCCACCAGCACCAGCGGCGGGTGGGCGAAGAGATCGAGCGTGCCGGGGGTGAGGTCGTCCCCCACGAGCAGCTGGTAGCGGATCTGCTTGTCGGCCCAGTCGGGCGCAGCCGGTCGGGACTGGCGGTCGAGGATCGGGGTCAAGGCGTCCCCCAGGCCGATGCCGCCCGTGCGCGGCGCGTCGTGCCAGGGGCTGTCTCCCCACACCGTGCCGAGGGGCGCGAGCGTGGCCTTGCCGTTCTGCTCGGAGAAGGGCGCGAAGGCCAGCGACGACCGCAGCCCCACCCGGTGCGCCACCTGGATGCGCGGGCCGCCAGCGCAGTCGAGGGCCACCCAGCCGTCGGCGGACTGCCCGTTCCAGGCCTCGACCCCCGACCGCACCGCGCGGCTGCGCTCGGCGCCCCCGAAGGTGCGCCAGGTGATGCGGTCGGCGGGGCCGTCGCACTGGAGCGGCGACAGGGAGATGGTCTCGGCGCCGGTGGGGTCGCTGGGCGCGCCCATGCGGGCCTCGACCCGCACCACGAGGCCCGGGAGGCCGGCGTAGACCGACCGATCCACCAAGACGGTGGAGTCGGCGTCGCAGAGGGGCAGGCGCCACTCGACGCCGGAGACCCCGCGGGCCGAGCGGGGGTCGCCCACGGCGGGGGGCGCGGCGGACTCGGCGGCCGAGGCGTCGCGGCCATCGCAGGTCGTTCGCGGCGGCTGGAGGTGCTCGAGGAGGGGGTGGGCCGTCACGTCGGCCGAGGTCAGGCCGCCCGAGGCCCGGTCGCCCGTGGCCTGGTGGGTCCAGGTGAGGGTGTGCGCTGCGTCTGCATCGACGTCGAAGGCGAAGGTGAGCGGCACCGCCCAGTCGCCCCGGCTCGACCGCGGGGCCCACGTGAACCACCAGCTCTTCGCCGTCTTCGTCGTAGACGGCCAGCGCCTCTTCGCCCGACCAGGCGCGCTGGTCGACCCGCACCTCGGCCTGCACCAGCGCCGGCCCGGCGGACGCCCGTGGGTTGATCACGATCAGGGTGCCGGCGAGGATCGGGTGGTCTGCCATCCAGAGGTCTGCTGCGGCCCCGTACGCCATCTGGGCCGCGGCGAGGGCCTCGGCCCCGTAGAGCCGGCCCGCCGCCACCCGGTCGTCGGAGAGGGTGGGCGCGGCCCGGCCGAAGTGGGTGGCCGACAGCGCGCGCAGGCGCGGGGCCAGCGCGTCGTCGAGCAGGAGCGCGACGTCGAGGTCACCGTCGGCCAGCCACGCGGCCTGCGCGGCGAGGTCGCGGGCCTGGGCGAGGGTGGTGGCCAGCTCGTGGTTGATCTCTTTCTCCGCCCAGCTCTGGAAGCCGTCGCCCGTGCCGGCGGCCACATCGAAGGTGGCCGGGATGGTCTGCGTGGGGGCGTGCTGGTCGAGGTAGCGCTGGATGGTGGTCCACTCCAGCGCGCCGGCCGCCACGAGGTCGTCGACAGCGTCGATCTGTGCGTCGAAGTCCGCCCAGCTCGCGGCGTCGCTGTCGAATTCGAGCACCAGCAGGCTGTCGCCGGAGACGGACTGTCCGAGCTGCTGGGTCCACCCGCGCAGCCCCCCGTGGCCCTGCAGGTCGGACCCGCCCCAGGTGGGCACCCAGGTGAGCGTGGCGTCGGTCTGGGGGTCGCGCAGGGTGACCGGGTTGGTGGCCGCGCGGCCGGTGAGCGCGACGTCTTGCCGCGGCCCGGTGACGCCCGAGGCGGAGTAGGGGAGGGTGACCCATCGCACGTCGTGATCGCGGTACCAGCCGATGTGATCGGGGGAGAACATGCTGCCTTGGGGCTGCACGCCGGGCACCATCCGTCCGAAGGTCGCCCGCCCGGCGGCCTGGGCGAGCGAGACCGCGGCGTCGAAGGCCTCGCGCGACAGGCTCGCCATCGCGCCGTTGTTGTCGCTGCGGATTCGCACGTCGTCTTGTCCGGCGTCCACCCGCTGCTGGAGGCGCGCGACCAGGTCGGGGGCGTCGCGACTCAGCCGCTCGTCGAGCGAGACGTGGCTGTCGATGTCCCAGTCGGCGTGAACCTCGGGGCGGGCGTCGAGCCAGTCGAGGGCCGCGCGCAGGGCGTCGATGTCGGGGCCGTAGCCGTCGTCGCCGTCCGAGTCGTCGCGGTCGGAGCGGGAGAGGTCGATGTGGAAGGACAGCGCCACCGAGACCACGCCGGGGTCGGCCAGCGCGGGCGGGTCGCCGGCCCCCGCCTCGAGGGCGAGGGCGGCCCCGTCGACCGACAGGGCGAGGCCGTCGGCCCACCCGGCCATGGGGCCCGCCTCGGTGTGGGCGGTCCAGGCGCCGCCCCGGTGGAGCCAGGCGCCCATCGACGCGCTCAGGGCGAGCAGGACGTCGCCGTCCACGGCGAGGCGGATCGGGTCGGACGGCCCCCCGGTGAGCGCGGTGAAGTCGCTGGCGTCGGTCGGATCGGCCGGACCGCACCACACGCCCTGGTCCATCGAGCCCACACAGGCCCGGGCGTCGTCGAGCGCCACCGCGGTGGGGTGACGGCCGGGCACGCGATCGCTGAGGTCGTCCCAGGAGGCGCCGCGGTCGGCGCTGACGAAGACCGTGCCGCCGGGCTGGCCCGACGATCCGGCCGCCCCCAGGGCGTCCGCGCGCTGGCGGACCGCCCAGACCACGCCGCCGCGCACGGCCACGTCGGTGAAGAGGAGATCCAGCGGGTCGTCTGGGTCGACGACCGCGATCTCAGACCAGGTCTCGCCGTGGTCGTCGCTCGTGAAGAGCCCCCCCAGCGCGGCCATCCAGAGCCCGCCGTCGGGGTCGGCGGCCACGGCGCGGGGGGCCACGCGCGCCCGGGCGTTTCGCGCCTCGAACAGCGGCTGGGTGGGCGGCCCGCTGATCTCCGCCCACGTGGCGCCGCCGTCAGCCGACCGGTAGGCGCCCTCGCCGTGCACCCAGGCGAGCAGGTCGCCGTCTCCGATCGAGAAGAGGCCGGTCACGGCGCCATCGGGCAGCCCATCGGCCTCGAGCGCGGCCCACGCGGCGCCGCCGTCGTCGCTGACCCTGAGCCCCGCCGCGGTGGCGGCGAGGGTGGGGCCGTCGGGCACCGCGGCCACGGCGCGAGTGAGGGCGCGGGCGTCTCCGACCTCGGCCCAACGTTGGGTGTCATCGGTCGCGGCCGGCGCGGGCGACCCCGGGTCCGTCTTGCAGGACAGCAGCAGGGGGACCAGCAGGGCTGCGCGCATCGACACCTCGGCGACGCGCTCAGCCTACCCGCTCCCTGCGGGCGTGGCAGGCGCGATGGGCGCCGCGGTGGGCGGCCTCAGTAGCCGAAGTGCAGCAGGCGCCCGTCTTCGGGGTTCTCGAAGGCGCCGCAGGACAGCAGCGCCAGCCCGCGGGCGATGTCGCGGGCCCAGGCGGCGTTGTCGCCGTCGCCCACGAAGCTGAAGCGCAGCTCGGTGGTCTTGAGGACCGTGAGGCGCTTCTCGGACGCCGGGTCGCCGGCCTCTTCGAGCTTGGCGCGCTCGGCGGCGATGGCGTCGCCCACCAGCTCGCTGACCTCGACCGTGATCGGGACAGGGTTGCCGTCGATGCGGACCGACAGGTCGCCCCCGATGGCGTCGAGGGTGCCGTCTTCGTCGAGCTTCACGCGGACGCCGCGGGACGACAGGGCGCGGTTGAGCTCGGCCGGCGTGGGCAGGCGCTTGCGGGGTACGTAGGCGATGTAGGTGGAAGCCATGGCACGACTCCGGTGTGGCGAGGTGAGGGGCCTATCCGGCCCCGCCCGGTTCGGCCCGTAGCGGAACCGATGGGCCACGTTATGCCCCTCGCCCTCGCCGAACCGGAGGATGGCCATGTCCGCCAGCGATGATGGATTGCACGAGGAGCGGGCCGCGCTCCCCGAAGACGTGCTGGATCGCCACCGCGCGATCTCGTCGCTGATGGAGGAGCTCGAGGCGGTCGACTGGTACGACCAGCGGGTGGCCGCCACGCGCGACCCCGCGCTCAAGGCCTTGCTCGCCCACAACCGTGACGAGGAGAAGGAGCACGCGGTGATGACGTTGGAGTGGCTGCGTCGCCGCGATCCCCGGCTCGACCGTGAGCTGCGCACCTACCTGTTCACCGACGGCGACATCCTCGCCGCTGAAGACGCCGCCACGGGCGGACAGGCCGACGCCCCCCCCCCGCGCCCGGCCCCTCTGATGGATCTCTGGGCATCGGCAGCCTGAAGGAGCACACATGAGCGACGATCTGAACCGTTCCCTGGCCCCCATCACGGTGGCCGGCTGGGCCGCCATCGAGGCCGAGGCGCAGGGCACGCTCACCGCCTGGCTCGCGGCCCGCAAGCTGGTCGACTTCACCGGTCCGGTGGGGTGGCAGGTCTCGTCGGTCAACCTGGGGCGCACGGCCCCCATCGACCTCGGCCCGGGCGCCGTCACCGGCCAGCTCCGTCAGCTGCTCCCCATGGTCGAGCTGCGGGTGCCCTTCAGCCTCTCCCGCGAAGAGCTGGCCACGGTCGATCGCGGCAACTCGTCGCCCGATCTCGCCCCGCTGGTCAAGGCGGCCCGGGTGATGGCTGGCGCCGAAGATCGGCTGGTCTTCGACGGCCACGGCGACGCGGGCATCTGGGGCGTGGGCGGCGGTGGCGGCAACGACACGGTTCAGCTGGGTCAGTCCGCCGAAGACCTGCTCGCGGGCTTCGCCGACGCGGTGGGGCAGCTGCGCCGCCGCGGCGTCGAGGGCCCCTACGCCGCCGCGGTGGGCCCCGACCTCCACGACCGGCTGCAGGGTGCGGCCACCGGCGGGCGCTCCGCCCTCGAGATGGTGCGCCGCACGCTGGGCGGCCCCGTCATCTGGGCGCCCACCCTCGGCGCGACCGCGCTCGTGCTCAGCCGGCGCGGCGGTGACTTCGAGATGACCGTCGGGCGCGACCTGTCCATCGGCTACCAGCACCACAGCGCCACCAAGGTGATGCTGTACCTCGAGCAGAGCCTGACCTTCCGCGCCCTCGATCCCGACGCCGCGGTGCGTCTGGTGTCGGTCTGAGCGTGGGCGCCTCGCCGCCACCCGACTTTGCCACCCACGCGGTCACCAACCAGGTGCCGCCGCTGGCCGACACCCAGGCCTTCGAGCGCGACCCGGCGCTCACCGCGGCGGTGGCGCGGCTGGGCGGGGGCTGGCACGCGCCGGCGCTTCGAGAGCTCGGCGCGCTCACCGGCTCGGCCGAGCTGCGCGAACACGGCCGCCTCGCCAACGCCCACCCGCCCGCGCTCAAGACCTTCGACCGATACGGCAATCGGGTCAACCAGGTGGACTTCCACCCGAGCTACCACCACCTGATGGCCACCAGCATGGCCCACCGGCTGCACAGCCTGCCGTGGGTCGACGACCGCGACGGCCGCATGGTCGCCCGGTGCGCGGCGACCTACCTGATGAGCCAGGTGGAGCCCGGCCACGGCTGCCCCATCACCATGACCTTCGCCGCGGCGCCGGCCCTTCGGCACCAGCCCGACGTGGCGGCGGAGTGGCTGCCACGCATCACGGCCGGCACCTACGACCCCCGCGATCGGCCGGCGGCCGACAAGTCGGCCTGCACCATCGGCATGGCCATGACTGAGAAGCAGGGCGGGTCCGATGTTCGCCGCAACACGACCTCGGCCACGCCCGTGGGCGCGGGGGGGCCGGGCCAGCCCTACACCCTGGTCGGCCACAAGTGGTTCTGCTCGGCGCCCATGTGCGACGCCTTCTTGACGCTGGCCTACACCGATGTGGGGCTGAGCTGCTTTCTGGTGCCGCGCTGGCGGCCCGACGGCGCCCGCAACGCGATGCACATCCAGCGGCTCAAAGACAAGCTGGGCAACCGCTCGAACGCCAGCAGCGAGATCGAGTACGCCGGCGCCTGGGCGGTGATGGTCGGGCCCGAGGGCCGGGGGGTTCGCACCATCATCGAGATGGTCGGCCACACCCGCCTCGACTGCGTCATCGGTTCGGCGGCGCTGCTGCGGCGGGCGCTCACCGAGGCGGTCCACCACGCTCGGCACCGCAGCGCCTTCGGCGCCCGGCTCATCGAGCACGGCCTCATGCAGAACGTGCTGGCCGACCTGGCCCTGGAGAGCGAGGCGGCGCTGGCGCTGGGGCTGCGGCTCGCCCGGGCCTTCGACGACGGGCGCGACGACCCCGCGGCGGCCGCTTTCGCCCGGATCGCCACGGCGGCGGGCAAGTACCTGGTCTGCAAGCGGGCGCCGGGCGCCATCTTCGAGGCCATGGAGTGCCTGGGCGGCAACGGCTACGCCGAAGAGTCGGGCATGCCGCTGCTGTACCGGGAGGCCCCGGTGAACAGCATCTGGGAGGGCTCGGGCAACGTGATGTGCCTCGACGTGCTGCGGGCGATGCACAAAGAGCCCGAGTCGGTGGCCGCCCTGGCCGCCGAGCTCCAGGGCGGGCTGGGGCGAGACGATCGCTACGACCGCTTCGTGACCGCGCTCCTGGCCGACCTCTCCGCGGGGGCCGGGCAGCCCTGGGGGGCGCGCCGCCGGGTCGAGCAGATCGGGCTGGCGGTGCAGGCGCGACAGCTCCTCGAGCACGCGCCGGCTGCGGTCTCCGAGGCCTTCCTGGCGAGCCGGCTGGCCGGTGACCGGCTGGGGTGCTTCGGCACCTTGCCGGCGGGCGTGGATGCCGACGCGATTCTGGAGCGGGCGCTGCCGGTCGGATAGGCTGCCGGCTCCCCGCATCCCCCCGGAGCCGAGATGACCGAGACCCCCGACACGCCCGAAGAGACCGCAGACGAGACCGCAGAAGAGACCGCTGAAGGCGGCGCGGCCCCGGTGCGCCCCACCACCCCGCAGGTGGGTCTTCAGGGCCTGCTCTCCCGCGAGAGCGACCAGGCGGTCCGGCCCGGCTTCCGCAACCCGTCGAACAAGCGGTCGAAGGCCCAGGCCAAGAAGAAGGGCGGCAAGAAGCGGCGCTGAGGCGCGTCCGCGCCGCGAGCCCCCCGCGACCGGAGCGTCCCCCGCGGGGGCGTCCGCGCTGCGCTTCGCCCCCCAGCCGCCTCGGGCGCCGTCCGCGGTCGGTCGAGACGAGGGACTAGCGGGCCTGCCACGCGGTGATCTGCCGGCCCGGCATGGTGCCGTCGATGGCGCGGGTCGGGCGCAGGCCCGCTCGCGTCAGGGCGTCGGCCAGTCGGGCGTCGTCGCGGAGCCAGAGGCGGTCTTCGGACCGCACCAGCGTCGGGGGGAGGCCCGGCCCGCTGACCAAGTGATGGAAGGCGAGCACCGCCTGGTCGCCCTCGCGCCGGGGGAGCACCTGGCGACAGACCTTGAGCCAGGGGGTGTCCACGACCACCTGCTGGGGTTGGCCCGCGACGAACTCGTCGGGGCGCACCCACGGCTCGACCAGCGCCACGCCGCCCGGCGCCCGGGCGTCCGCGAGGCATGCGGCCGCCGCGTCGAGCTGGGCCTCGGGCACATAGGCGAGCGCGCCGAAGAGGCAGAGCACCGCGTCGGCGGGGGCCTCCGGCGCCCAGTCCGCGAGATCGGCCCGCCAGAATGTGCCGTGCGGCACGCGGCTGCGCGCGCGCGCGAGGCTGGGGGCGTGCAGGTCGAAGCCGCCGCGCTCCCACCGCGGCCCGAGCGCGGCCAGCCACAGGCCGGTGCCACAGGCCGCCTCGATGACCGCGCCCCCCATCGGCACGTCCAGGTCGCGCAGGAAGGCGGCCACGCGGGCACCGTGGCGGGGGTGGTCCACCCACTGGTGGCACAGGTCGTAGAGCTCCACCGGATCGGCGAAGCGCGCGGCGGGCCCGGTCATGGCGTCGCTACCAGTAGAAGCAGAGCAGCTGGATGCTCGTGTTGAGGGTGGTGTGCAGCAGCACCGCCGGCCAGCAGCTCTTGGCGCGCCAGCAGAAGCCGCTGAGCAGCAGGCCGAAGACGAACGAGCCCAGCAGCTCGGTCTCGGGCTTGCCCTTGTGGGTCAGGAAGAAGGGCAGCGACCCGAAGAGGATGGCGTTGAGCGGACCCATCGCGCGCGCCAGCCCCATGAGCAGGAAGCCGCGCCAGAAGAACTCCCAGCCCACCATGTACAGGGCCATGGCGCCGCACCAGCCCAGGAGCACGCCGAGGTCGTCTCGAGCCGGCTTGTAGTAGGGGTAGAAGTCGCGCATGGCGGGGTCGGCCCAGACCCAGACCCCGACCAGCGCGAGCGTGCCGGCGAGCAGGGCGGCGGTCTTGGGCGCCCACCAGCGCCAGTCGCCCAGCCCGGCGCCCCACCGGTCGAGGTCGATGCGCCCCCAGGCGGCGGCCGCGAGGCCCAACGCGAGCGCCCCGCCCGCGGTGGCGAGGATCCAGGCGGGTTGGGCGACGAGCTCGCCGCGCAGGGGGCCCCACTTCGCCCCGGCGGCGAGGCCGAGCAGGGCGACCGTGAGCCCCGCGGCCGGCGCGCGCTGGCGGCCGCCGCGACCCTTCAGATCGAGGACCAGCCCGGCGCAGAGCGGCATGACGCCGTAGGCCAGGAGGGTCCAGGCCCCCAGGCCCAAGGGCGGCTTTCGGATGCCGTTGGCGCTGCCGAAGAGCAGCGCGAGCATGCCCACCACGGTGACCGTGAGGGCGAGCCGCGACCGCGGGGAGCGCAGGTCGAGGGTGGGGGCGGGTTCAGACATCGGCGGCAGCCTACCGCGCGCGCCCCGGGTGGATGCGGATAGGGGCCGGGCGTCGCTCGGGAGGCCCCATGCTCGCAATCCTGTCTCTGGTGGGCGCGGGGCTGCTCGGCTGCTCGCTGGCCGCGGCCGCGCCCGATCCGGTGGCGGCCCTGCCCGACTGGGTCGGCCGCGCCCCAGAGACCGGCCTGCGGGTCGAGCTGGTGGAGCCGGGCGCGTCGCCCCGCGCGCCCCTCCGCCTCGCGCCGGCCCTCGGGTCGCGGCAGGGGGTGGTCGTCGAGCTCGACGTCGGGCTGTCGATGACCCTGGGCGGCGTGGCCCTGCCGTCCGAGCCGCTGCCGCCACAGACCGTCTCGCTGGGGCTCGAGGTCACCGGCCTCACCGCAGACGAGGTGGTCTACGTCGCGACGGTGCAGGGGGTCTCGGTGTCGGACGGCGCGCTGCCCGCGGGCGCGACGGCCGCCCTCGACAGCCTCGTGGGCGCGGCGGTCGAGGTCCACCTCGACACCCAGGGGCGCCTGACCTCGGCCCGCCCCCTGGCAGGCGGGGCGGTGCTCCCCGCCGCCGCCGAGAGCCTGGGGCGAATCTACGAGTCGGCCGCGGCCCTCACGCCCACCCTGCCCACCGAGCCCGTGGGCGTGGGCGCACAGTGGGTGGTGCTGCAGCGGGCGGCGCCCGGCGGCTTTCCGGTGGCGGTGCGCGAGCGGTCCACGCTCGCGTCGCGCGACGGCGACCGGCTGGTGATCGAGCGTGAGACCGAGCAGGAGCTCCTCGATCCAGCGGGCTCGATGGCCGGCTTGCCCGACGGCGCCTTCAGCCGGTTTCAGGCCTTCCATGCGGGCGGCGCGGCGATGGGCAGCCACCACCTCGCCTGGATCGGGCCGGAGCGCGCCGCCGAGGCCACCGACCTCGACGCCACCGTCTCCCTCGAGATGCCGGGCGAGTCGCCCCGGAGCCTGCGCGTGGAGCTGCGGGCCCGCAAGGGCGTGCGGTCGGGCCCGGCCGCCGTCAGCGACCCGTCCCGTAGCCCTCCACCGGACCCCGCCGCGGCGCCTTGATCCCCCCGGCCATGAGCAGCCGCACCACCCGGTAGCGGTGGGGTCGAAAGGGCTCGAGCAGCGCGAGCATGCGGGCGTCGTCGGCGTCGCGCTCCCCGGCGAGCGCCAGACCGACGGTGCGGGGCAGGTGGAGGTCGCCCACTACGACGGCGTCGGCGTGTCCGCCCGCCACGCCCATGACGGTCCCTGCGGTCCACGGACCGATCCCCCGGATGGCCTGCAGCCGCTTCATCCCGTCGATATAGGTCATATCGGCTGCCTCCTCCATCCGTCGGCCGCGCCCGCAGGCCCGGCGAATCGCCTCGGCCTGCTTGCGCAGCACCCCCAGCTGCTCGAAGCGCCACAGGGCCATGCCTGCCATCACGACGGTCTCTGGGGGGAGGTGGAGGTCGGCGGGGCCGGGCGCCGGGGCGCCGTAGCGCACGGTGAGCCCCCGCCACCTCAGGGC
>JBDQIL010000028.1:0-11598 GCA_040264415.1 Myxococcota bacterium | reverse complement strand
GGGATCGACCAGCGCCAGCCGGAGGCCCGGGCGCGCGCGCGCGAGGTGATGCGCCAGGCACAAGCCCGACAGCCCGCCACCCAGCACCACGACGTCGTGCGTGATCTCCGCTACCATGAAGGGCCCCTCCTCTGGGGTGCGCGGACCCCGCGCTCGCGACCAAGGGTAGTGCATGCAGGCCGACATCATCCAGGGGATGGGCGCGGTGAGCGCGGCGGGCGTGGGGATCGAGGCCCTGCGGGCCTGCCTGCGCAGCGGACAGACCGCGCTCGCGCCGATGACCCGCTTCCCAGCTCGCTCCGGGCCGGTCCCCGCCGGGCTCTGCGCGGGCGAGCCGCCGCCCGCGAAGCGCGCGCTCGACCCCGAGTGGGCCGCGCGGCTGGGGCTCCGCTTCGGCGAGGCGGCGGCGCGAGAGGCGCTCGGCGACCGCGACCCCGCCCCCATGGCGCTCGTCGTGGGCACCAACCTGGAGGACCACCCCGTCCGCCTCGACGCCCTCGCCGCAGCGCTGGCCCACCGCCTCGGGATCGGCGGGCCCGTGGTGGTGTGCTCCACCGCCTGCGCCTCGTCGACCACCGCGCTCGGACACGCCCGCGCGCTGCTCGACGAGGGCGCCGTGACGCAGGTGCTGGTGGGCGGACTCGACGTCGTGACGCCCCGCCTGCACGCTGGCTTCGACCAGCTCGGCGCCGTGTCGCGGGCGCCCTGTGTCCCCTTCGACGAGCGGCTGGGCCTCTCGCTCGGAGACGGCGCCGCCTTCCTGCTGATCGAGCGGACGACGCCCGCGCCCGGCGACACCGCCCTGCTGGGGTGGGGCCTCGCCGCCGACGCGCACCACCCCACCGCGCCGGCGCCCGACGGACGCGGGGTCACCGCGGCCCTGCGTCGCGCCCTCGCCGACGCCGGCCTGCGCCCCGCCGACGTGGACTACGTCAACGCCCACGGCACCGCGACCGCAGCCAACGACGCGGCCGAGTGGGCGGGGATCGCGCGGGCGCTCGGGCCGGACCTGCCCTGCTCCTCGACCAAGTCTGTGCTCGGTCACACCCAAGGCGCGGCGGGCGCGCTCGAGCTGGTCTCGGTGCTGCTGTGTCGAGCGGACGGCACCATCCCGACCACGGTCGGCTTCGAGGCTCCTCGGCCCGGAGCGCCGCCCGACCCGGTCGCCGATCCGGTCCCCCGCGTCGCCCCCTGCGAGACCGTCGCGTCGGTGAGCCTGGGCTTCGGGGGGGCCAACGCGGCGGTGCTCGTGGGGGCCCCGCGGGCCCGCCGCCGCGCCGTGCGCCCGGTGTATGTGGGCGGCCTCGGGCTGGTGGCTCCAGAGCCGGGCGAGCGCCGGATCGCGCCCGGCACGCTCCGGGCCGAACTCCGGGGTGTCGACCCGCGCGAGCTCGACCCGGCCAGCCGCTTCGCCCTGGCCGCGATCGCGCGGGCCTTCCAACACCGCGACCGGCCGCCCGACCGGCAGGAGCGGCACGCGACCGGGATCATCCTCGGGCAGCCCATGGTGTCGCCCGACCGGCTTCGCCGACTCGACGCGCGCATCGAGGCCCACGGGGTCGACAGCATGAGCGCCATCCTCTTCACCCGCGCGCTCCAGGTCGTGACCGCGGGCGCCTGTGCCATCCAGCATGGTCTGCGCGGGCCGCTCGACGTGGTGGTGGGCGCCGACGTCGCCGGCCTGGCCGCGGTCGCCCACGCCGCGTGGCTGCTGTCTCGCGACCCGGGGCTGCGGGGGATGCTGGCGGGCGGCGTCCACGAGGCCGTGCCCGACGACCCCTGGGAGGGCGCCGGGATCGTGGGGCTCCAGGCGGAGCCCACCGGGGTGCTCCTCGCCGGCTGGGCGCGCGCCCGCACCGTGCAGACCGCGCGGCGGCGCGCCCAGCAGATGGCGGGCGCCGACACCCCCGGCTGGGAGCCCGGGCCCGCGGGAGCGGACACAGGCGCAGGCATGCGGGCCCTCGCGCACGCCCGACACGCCATCGCGACCGGCGAGACCGCCGTCGCGACGGTCAGCGCCGCGGGCGCGGGCGGGCTGGCCTGCGCGCTCGTGCTCCGGGGCGCCTCGGGCATGCGGCCGGTCGAGCGGCTATAGCGGGCCCCATGGACTCCATAGAGAAACGCCGAGAGCTGCTCGACGCCGTGCGCCGGGTCCTGATCGAAGACCTCCACCTCGACGCCGAGCCCGACTGGATCGACCCCGACGTCAACCTCTACGGGACCGGGCTGGGGCTCGACTCCATCGACGCGGTCGACCTCGCGGTCGGGGTGCACAAGCGCACGGGGATCCGCATCCCCGACGGCCCCGACGGCCGCATGGCCCTTCGCTCGGTCAACGCCCTCGTAGACCTGCTGATGGAGCTCTCCGATGACGCTCTCTGAGGGCCTCCGCGCGGCCCGACTGGGGGTGGCCTGGAGCAGCGGCGAGCACATCGGCCTGCTGCGCGTCTCTGGCCCCACCGCCTTCGACCTGCTCGACGCCGTCTGCCCGCGTCCGCTCTTCCTGCGGGACGGCCAGGCCCTGCACGCGCTGCTGCTCGACGAGCAGGGGCGCATCCTCGCCGACCTCTACGTGCTCGCAGACGACCTTGACTACCTGCTGATGATCGAGGGCATGACCGCCGCAGAGGCCCGAGCCTGGCTGCGCGCGCGCGCGCCGGCGGCCGCCTCCGACGTCGAGATCACCGACCTGTCGGAGACCCACACCGTGCACAGCCTGCACGGCCCCTACGCCTGGGAGCTGATGGCGCGCGCCACGACCCCCGACATGCTCGGCGTGGGCTACCTCGGCTTCTTCGTCGTGCCGGCCTGGGACACGCTGGCGCTGCGGGCCGGCAAGACCGGGGAGTACGGCTACGACCTCATCGTGCCGCGCGCGCGCCTCGCCGAGGTGATCGCGGCGATCGAGCAGGCCGGCGACGACATGGCCCTGGCCGAGGCGTCGCTGGCCGAGCTCGACCTGTGCAGCCTCGAGAACGGGTTCTTCTCCATCCGAACCCCGGGCGTTCGGGCGCTCACCCCCGTTCACCTGCAGCTCCAGTGGCGCATCGACACGCGGCGGTCGTTCCCGGGGGCCGAGGCCCTGCGGGCGCTCCAGGCCGACCCGCCGCCGCGGGCCTGCTGGCTGCTGGGCCCCGACACCGACGCGCCCCCGCCGCCGGGCGCCCCGATAACGGGCGACGCCACCGGCTCATTGCTCACCGCGCGCTGGTCTCCCCTGCTGGGGCGCCTCCTCGGCTTCGGTCTGCTGCAACGAGACCGCGCCCACCCCGGCCAGGTGCTCGAGATCGCCGGCGCCGAGTGGCGCTCGGTCACCTCTCCCGTGCTCCAGAACCGGAGCCTCTTCATCGACACGCAACGCCACGCCTGGGAGGGGCGCGAGGCCGACGCCTTCCCCCCCATCGTCCCGTGATCGAGCTGACCGGAAAGCGGGTGCTGGTCACCGGCGGCGGGCGCGGCCTGGGCGCCGCGATCTGCGCGGCTTTCTCCGAGCGGGGCGCGCACCTCATCGTCGGCTACCGGGTGCAGAAGCGCGCAGCCGAGCGCCTGGCCGACGCCCTGCCCGGCCCGGCCGAGCTCCTCGCCTTCGACCAGTCCGATCCCCCCGCGGTCGCCGCCGCCCTCGCCGCGCAAGACATCGACGTCCTGGTGAACAACGCGGCCCTGACCCTGCAGGGGTGGTTTCCCATGCAGGGCGGCGACGCGTTCGACGAGATCGTCCGCACCAACCTGCTCGGCCCCGCAGCCTGCAGCCGCGCGGTGCTGCCGGGCATGCTGCTGCGCGGCGACGGCGCCATCGTGCATGTCGGCAGCGTGGCCACGGAGCGCACCCTGCCGGGGCACACCGCCTACACCAGCGCAAAGGCGGGCCTCATGGGCCTCACCCGCAGCATGGCCGCCGAGCTCGCGCCGCGCGGGGTGCGCGTGAACGCCGTCATCCCGGGGCTGCTCGACACCGGAATGGGCGCGCGCATGCCGGCTCGACTGAGAGATGAGGTGATCCCCCGGATCCCGGCCGGCCGCGTGGGCACCGCGGCGGAGGTGGCCGAAGCCGTCGTGTTCCTCGCGACCGCCACCTATGTGCACGGGGCCTGCCTCGTGGTCGACGGCGGGCTCTCGTTGTGAGCCCGACCCCAGCCGGCCCCCCGCGCCGACCCGGAGCTGTGATGCGGCCCATCCCACCCAACCTCTCGCTCGGCCCCGAGATCATCCACGACCTCTTGCCCCATCGCCGCCCCTTCGTCCTCGTGGACCGGGTGGTCGGCCTGCGGGCGGAGCCCCCGGGCCTGCGGGCGGAGAAGCTCGTCTCGACCAACGAGCCGGTGCTGCAGGGGCACTTCGGCCGCGTCGCGCTCTGGCCCGGGGTCTACACCATCGAGGCCCTCGCCCAGGCCGGCATCCTGCTCTTCCGCCTGCTCGAGTTGGGAGAGAGCGACCCGGAGGCCGCCCGTCGAGATCTCCTCGCCCTGTCTGCAGCGCGACGCATGGCGGGCGGAGCGCTGTCGCCCTCCGCCGAGGCCCTCGGCGCGCGCATGGGGGCCCTGTCGATGGTGGGCGTGGTGAGCGCGGTCGACGTGAAGCTCGCGTCTCCCGTGTTCGCCGGCCAGGTGCTCGAGCTCGAGGTGTCCCTCACCGACCACCACGCCGGCAGCCACCGCCTGGCTGTGTCGGCCCGCGCAGACCGCCGAGAGGTCGCCCGGGGCACGCTGACGGTGAGCCTGCGAGCGATCCCACCCGGCTTCCAACTGTAGGGTGCCGGCGTTGGGCGGCGCCTCCGAAACCCACCCCCGGATCCACGACGAACCGGGCCTGGCGCGAGAGACCCGCGCCAGGCCCGGAGGGTCACCCGAGGGCTCAGAGCTTGTTGATGTCTTCGAGCAGCTCGCGCATCTCCTTGATCTCGTCGTCGGAGTAGCGGTCGGCCTTCCAGGCCATCTCCTCGGCCTCGATGAGCAGGCCCAGGGCGGCGTCGCCGTCGGTCAGGCCGTCGCCCATCAGGTAGTTGAGCTCGGCGCCGAGCAGCTGCTGCCGCAGCTTGGCCGCCTCGCCGCTGCCCGCCTTGCCGTCGAGGATCTGGAAGGCGTCGTCGTAGTCGTCGAGGGTGAAGGGGGCGTCGGCGCCGTGGTCGCTCGTGAGCAGGAAGGCGTCGGCGTCGGTCATCAAGGCCTGCAGCTGCATCGCCATGATGCCACCGCCGATGAAGGAGCCGTCGCGGGCCCGCTTGAAGCGCTCCTTCCACCACTTGGCCTCTTCGCCCGAGCCCACGAGCTGCAGCGTGTCGGTCAGGGTGCAGCACTCGAGGATGAGCTGCGAGCCGCTCGACGTGCGGGTGTCGCCGCCGGCGTCGGTGTAGGTGACCGACGGCGCCCAGCCGTCCTCGCGGCCGTTGCAGCCGATCTGGCCCACGTTGACGCTGTAGGAGATCTCCTCGCTGTCGTAGAGGTAGCCGTTGTCGTTGACCGCCGACGAGCCCCACACCCGCCCGGCGAGGCTCACCGACCACGCGTAGGTGGTCGAGCCGTCGTCCTGGACGGTCACCGAGTCGGGGGTGTGCGAGAAGTCACTCAGGAAGACGTGGTCGGGCACCGTCTCCTCCACCAGCCCGGTGCCGGCGAGCTTGCCGATGTTGCGCACGATGAGGCTGGAGAGGTGCTGCTCGCCCTCCACCACGTCGATGTAGTGCGCGCCGCGCCCCACCGTGAGGACCGGGTTGTCGGTGAGCACGTCCCAGAGGTTCTGCTGGGTCTGGACCGCGCCGCTGCCGGCCCAGTCCACCTGATCATCGACCCCGTCGCCGTCCACATCCGTCACCGCGGTCAGGTAGGCGAGCAGCTCCGCGGGCAGCGAGGCGCCTGCATAGTCGTACTCGACGTCGGCCAAGAAGCTGGCCGAGGCCTCGAGGCACCACATGGGCTCTTCGCCCAGGGCCGGGTAGTAGACGCCGTTGTCTTGGGTGTAGCTGCCCATGGCCAGCGTCACGGTCTCGCCGGCCGCGATGACGCCGCCGGGCAGCCCGTCGTTCCCGAGCACCGACACGGCGATGTCTTGACCATCGATGGAGCTCGCGACGCTCCAGTCGTCGATGCAGATGTCGTTGACGCCCAGGTTGGTGATCTCGAGGCGCATCGAGTCGGAGGTGGACAGGATGGCGTCGCCGCGATCCCACGCCTCGGCCAGCTGCACACACGCCGACGTGTTGGGGCAGTCGTCGGGGACCACGTCGAACTCGTCGCCGCAGGTCTTGTCCTCGTCGCACACGCCGTCGTCGTCCACCTTCCACTTGGTGACGCTGTACTCGACCACCGCGGGGTCGCCGAGGCTGGCGTCGGGCTGGTCCTTGTCGGGGTAGCCGAACGCGTCGTAGTTGGCCGAGCAAGACAGGTGCACCGTCATGTCGTTGATGGTGTCGGTGTTGCTGTCGGACAGCCCGCACTCGGTGACGCCGTCGGCGAACTCGAAGCACCACTCGTAGACCGTCTCACCCACCCGGGCCGCCACGTCGTCGGAGCAGTCCTGCTCGATCGCCGGGGGGTCGTCGGGGTCGTCGCCGAAGTCGTAGCAGACCTCGGTGGCGTCACCCTCGATGCCGGTGTCGCAGTCGACCTCGGTCGCGAGCACGTCCGAGCAGCTGCGCTCCACCGACCCGTCGGACCGGAGCTTGTCGATCTCGTAGGAGACGATCCGCGGGTCGCCATCGGCTTCGATGGGCTGGCCCTTTCTCTCCGTACCCGCCGGTGAATGAATCCGAGCACGACACGTGCAGCGTCATGCCGTTGACCGTGGCTTCGTTCGTCTCAGACGAGCCGCACTCGGTGGTGCCGTCCTCGAAGGTGAAGCAGAACTCTTTGGTGCCCGCCGCGGCCGTGGAGGCCGCGAGAGCGGAGACGATCGAGGCGAGGACGAAGCGGTGGCTGTGGGTCGTCATTGGATTCATCCTGGGGGCATTGAAGCGCAACACACGGACGGACGGTGAGGTCCGTCAGGAGGTCCGTGATGTCGTGCTCCGGGTCGCCGCACCCAGGAGTGTCGCGGGGGTCACCCGCTCGCTGAAGATAGGAGCTCCGGGTCTCCGGCAGTGTCCACAATCCGGGCGATCAATTTTGATTCATTCTCAACTGTCACCGGAGAAACATGCTTTCTGTCGAAAGCGATCACCCCGCGAGCCCCGCTCCCCTCGCCGTCAATCCGACACCCGAGCGACGGCGAGGCCCACGGGAGCCACCAGCGCCCCCGTCTCCAGGCGGCTCAGATCCACCACCGCCTCGGCCAGCTCGGAGAGGGGGCGACCCGACCGAGCGAGGGCGGCGATGGCGTCGAGACCCGCCATCTGCCACACCGCGTCGCAGGCCATCACCACGGTCCCCACTCCGAAGGTGGTCTTGAACGGCACCACCTGCGCCTCGTCCGATCCCAGCAGCGGCCGGTGGTTCTCCAGCGCCGTGAGCTCGACGCGGCGGCCCTCCAGCGAGAAGCACCAGGCCGACAGGTCGCCCACGCTGGCGCCCTCGATCCGGCCCGAGCGAACGGACAGCACCCCGCCGCTCGCCAAGCCAGGGGCGGCCAAGGCGCGCACCTGGTGGTCGGCTTCGCGCAAGCGACCCGCGAGGGCCTCGGCCGATGGCGCCGCGGGGTGCTCAAGCGCTACCCGCACGACATGCTGTGCGGCGACGGCCCCCTGGGGGATGGACGGGTCGCCCAGCGAGATGGCGATGAGGGCCTGGTCGCCCGTTCGCACCGAGCCCACTCGGGCCGCGTCACCGGTCTTCGACGCCGCCGTCAGGGTGTGGACCTCCACCATGGGCACCTCCTAGGGGATCTCCATCTCCGACGGCGCCAGCCGCGTCAAGGTGGGCCCGACCAGGCCCTGGCCTGGCGCAGGATCGGCGCCTGACGGCACGCCCACGGGGGGCGTACCGTGGCCGAGCCCAACGCCTCCCGGGCCCGACCCGGCGGCGGCGCCGCCGCTCACAGGGTCTTGAGGTACTCCACCAGCGCCCATCGGTCCGCGTCTGACAGGGCCGCGCCGAAGCGGTGCCCGGTGTTGTGGTTGCCGGGGACGGTGGTGTCGAAGACCCCGGGCGCCTCACCGTCGGTCACGTAGCCCACGCGGACCGGATCGAAGGTCCACCGGCCCACGGCGAAGCGCGCCGGGCGCTGCTCTTCTGGCAGCATCAGGTCGTAGAGCGTGGGCACCGAGCCGTTGTGCAGGTAGGGCGCCGACGCCCAGACCCCGTTGAGCGGGCGGGCCTTGTAGGCACGCAGCGACCCCAGCGGGGCGTCGGGGGTGTCGGCGGGGACCATCCCCTGCTTGGGGCTCTCCTCGAGGCCCCACCGCTTCGCGTTGGCCAGGGTTCGCACCACCGCCGCCTTGTTGGACTTCAGGGCGTTGCCGCTCACCATGATGATCATGTCGAGGGCCGACGCCTCGGGCCCCAGCACGGCCAGACCATCCGGGGTGAGTGAGCCCTCGAGCGTGCCGGTGGGCACCACCGCTCCGATCAGGTTGTCGGCGGTCCGGGGGTCGGTGCCCACGGTCTCGACGTCGATGACCTGCGCCACCACCCGCCGCTTGGGGTCGTCGCGGTCGAGCAGCGCGTGGCAGCCGAGGCACGTCTCGGCATAGACCGCGGCGCCGCGGGCGGCCCGGTCTCGATCGATGGGCGGCAGCACGTCTTCGGGCCAGACCGGCGACTGGAGCTTCCAGACCGTCTCCTCCAGGTCGACGAGGTTGTGGGCCTTGATGGACGTGTCGTAGCCGCCGCGGTTGTCGGCCTCGTCGTGCACGCCGGTCACGTGCAGCTCGCCGAAGACGCCCACCACCTCGCCGGTGTTGCGCGCGAGCGACCCGGGGCCACCGTTCGACGAGAAGGCGGTCCACTGCACCCAGTCGTGGCGGGGGGCGTCCCAGATGAGCGGGTAGCTGGTGGGCGCGTCGGCCGGGACGCTGTGGCCCGGCCCGCTGGTCACGCGGACGACCTGGTTGAGGATGCCGCCGATGGCGTCGATCCGCCCGTAGCCGCCCGGGTTCGACGCGAAGTCGGCGTTGTAGCTTCGCAGGAAGAGCTGGGCCTGCTGGAGATGGCGCCGCCCGGCGGCCTCGGCCTCGGCGTCGCCCGAGGCCCCCAAGGCCACCAGCAATCGGCCCAGCTTGGCCTCATCGGCCAGCGTCGCGTCGACCGACGCCTCGAAGGCGCTCAGCAAGCCGTTCATATCCATGAGCGCTGGCGCACCGTCCACCCGCACGGCGGCCCCCTCGTAGACGAACTGCCCCGTGTGGCAGGCGGCGCAGGTGAGCCCGATGGCGTCGCCGTCGCGGGTGAACCCGACGGGCAGGCCGTCGGGGTTGTTGGGGGAGGGCTCCTGCGCCAACAGGCGGTAGCGCGCCCAGGTCTCGGGCCCGGCGAGGGGGCGCTCGCCATCGGCCACCTCCAGGTTCAACAGCAGGTCGCGCCGGATGAGCCGGGAGCCCTGGCTGCCGAAGTAGAACCAGATCCCCTCGATGGGACCCCAGTTCTGCTCGAGGTGCCGCAGCGTCGTGGCGTCGTCACCCCACGGGTCGTCGGTGGGCGGCAGGCCGCCGCGATGGGTCACCGACTCCGCGAAGGCCGCGACAGAGGCGAAGGAGTCGGGGCGGGCAGGGGTCGCCGCCGAGGCCGGATCCGAGGTCGCCGCCGCCACGGATGCCGGGGCCGCCGCCGGGGCGCCCGCAGGGTCTCGGGCGACCGTCGCGCACGCGGTCGCGGCGATGGCGGAGAGGACGAGGTAGCGCATGAAGCCTCCAGAGACCGTCCCAGATCGGGGGGAGGCGTGAGCCAAGGCCGGGCGGCGGTCCATCGCCCCCGTATCGAACGAGGGCGGGCCCAATGCACACCATCGGGTGGGCGGTTTTTGGACCCCAGACCGGCCGCGCAGACCGAGCCGCGCCCGCAGCGGTGGTCGGGGGGTCATCGAGGCCCGCTCGAGCGCTTCCGGCGCCCGGCGCTCCGGCGGATCCCCGCGCTACGCCCGCCGCCAGACCACCCAGAAGAAGCCGTCGGTGCCGTCGCGATGGGGCCACAGCCACCGCCGGTCTGTCTCTTCGAAGCCGTCTGGGGCGGCGTGGCCGTTCTCGTCGGCCAGCAAAGAGCAGGTCGCGTAAACCAACGCCCCGCCCGGCTCGACCAGCTCGGCGGCGCCGGCCAAGATGTCGGCCTGCTCGTCGATGAGCGCGCCCGGCTCGAGCCCCCAGCGCAGGGCCGGGTCGCGGCGCAGGCGGCCGGTGCCCGAACAGGGCGCGTCGACCAGCACCACCGGGGCGGGCTGCGGCTCGTCGATGTCGATCGCGGCGCCCGCCCGCCGGGCGCGCTTGACCAGCTCGCGCAGGGCGTCGTCTCGAACGTCGAAGGCGGTCACCCGGGCGCGCCGGGCCGCGAGGCCCAGGCTCTTGCCGCCGGCGCCGGCGCACAGATCGAGCACGCGCCGGTCTTTGTCGACCGGCACCGCCTCGACCAGCAGCTGGCTGGCCTCGTCTTGCACCTCGAACCAGCCGTCGCGGAAGCTGTCGAGCCCCTGCAGGTTGGCCCGGCCCAACACATGCAAGCCGTCGGGCGCGTGCGGCGTGGGCGCCGTCTCGACGCCTTCGTCGGCCAGCCGAGCGGCCAGGGCCTCGCGGGTGACCTTGAGCCGGTTGGCCCGGAGCGTGAGGGGCGCGCGCTCCGACAGGGCCGCCCCGAGCGCGGCGGCATCGACCGGGCCCAAGCGCTCCAGCCACTCGCGCGCCACCCGAAAGCCCAGCGACAGCGCGGTGGCGTAGTCCTCGGCAGGAGTAGAGGGAGCCAGGGCGTCGAAGCGATCGCCACCCACCAGCCGGCCCCAAGCCTCCACCCGGGCCGCGTCGTCCCAGGCGCCCGCACGGGTGAGCAGGGCCTCGTGCCGGATGACCCCGTAGACGGCCTCCTGCACCACCGGGCGCTCCTTGCTGCCCAGCCAGCGGTTCTTTCGGAACCACTTGGCCAGCACGCCCGCGGCGTAGGCGCGGTTGGCCCGCGCCGCGGCCAAGGCCTGCTCAGCGGCGCCGGCGAGCTTGGGGCGGGCGATGGCCTGGGCCAGGTCGGGGTCGGGGCGCGCGGGCAGCGCGCAGCGCAGCAGATCGACGGTCACGGGGCCACCTTGCGGTAGCGCATCTGCGCCACGGGCTTCGGGTCGAAGGGAAAGAAGACGAAGGTGAGCAGGTCGCCCTCGTGGGGCACCAGCTCCACCCGTGGCTCGACCGGGCCTGCGTCCCAGGCCACCCCGGGGTCGAGCAGCTCGACGGCGTGCTCGGACGACCAGCCGGGCGGCTGGAGGTGCTGCACGAAGAGGCCGCGGTCGGGCGCGCAGCGGTAGAGGGCCAGGTCTTCGTGGTCGAGCTGACCCGCTGCATCGTGCAGGGTCTCTCGGGTCTCGACCACCGAGCCGCCCAGGATGCGCCGGGCGAGCAGCCGACCCGTCAGCGGCTGGCCATGGGCCTGCCCCTCCCCGTCCCACTGTCCCAGCAGGAAGTCGAGGGCGGGCAGGGCGGCGCGGGCGGCGCGCTCGAGGGCGTCCCAGTCGGGGCGGTCGGGCATGGGTCCTCCGCGG
>JBDQIL010000027.1:0-11616 GCA_040264415.1 Myxococcota bacterium | reverse complement strand
GCGGCAGCGGCGTCGGGTCGAGAGACGCGGACTCGTGGGCGCCGAGGTGCAGCGCCAGGCCGCCATCTTGCCCCGGCCGAGCCACCCCGCCGCCCTCGGCCAGCAACCAGCCCGGCACCGTGGCACCGGCGGGGTCGGACTGCACCCCGATGCGGCCCTGCCGACGCACCCAAGGCTGGTACGCCACCGGATCGGCGCCCCCGGTGCTCCACGACACCAGCGCGTAGGTCTCGGCCCAGTCGGCGCGCGCGGCGAGCTGCTTCTCCGAGCCGAAGCACGGGTTGGGGCCGCCCTTCGGTCCACAAAAGAACACGAGGTCGGGGGCGCGCCCGAAGACGTAGTCGCCGTCGCCCAGCTCGTGGCCGATCCAGCCCCCCTCACTCTCGACCCGACGCCGCTGCCGCCCGGCCGCTACACCCCTCGCGGCGACGGCGGCGCGCAGGTGGCGCTGTCGGGGCCGGGCGTGGTCGAAGACGGCGACGGCTGGCGGGTGTCACCCGGCGCGTCGCCGCGGGTCACGGTGACGGCTGGACCGTCACCCTTGGCGCTCGACGCCGCGGCCTTCGACCGGACGCCGTGACCGGCAGGCCGCTCAGAAGCGGGCGGCCAGGCGCACGCCAGCGATGTCGACCTTGCTGCTGAAGGTGCCGTTCGTGTTCGCCTTGTAGGGCGTCTCGGGGCTGAAGCGGGGGTCGCCGTTGCCGATGTCCCAGACCGAGTTGGTGATCTCGCGGTCGAAGGTGAAGAACTTGGCGTACGACACGCCGGCCGTGAACTTGCGGTCTTTGCCGAGCCGGAAACGGATGGCGCCCTGGCCGCCCACGCTCTGGTAGTCGAGGTTCGTGGCGGACACCGCGTAATCGGGCACGGCGTTCTGGCTGTACTGCGCCCGCGCGCCCACCCAGATGAGGTCGCTCACCGCGTACCCGCCGTTGATGGCGTAGTTGCCGGAGTTCATCAGGCGCCGCGGCGACCACTGCTCCTCGGCTACCGAGATGGTGAGGTCGGTGGTCTCGGGGCCGATGGGCTTGCCGTTCTTGTCGGTTACGCCGATGCGCAGGTCGCCGCCCTCGGCCCCATTGGGGTTGAGGGGGTTCTCGGGGCCGCCACAGCAGCTGTTCCACATCTGGTACTCGAAGCCCGCGCCCAGCGTGAGCTTGTCGTTGATGTCGGAGTTTAACCAGAACTGGATGACGGCGGGCATGGGCTGGTCGAAGGTCACCAGCGCGTCGACCTCGGTGAGCTCGCCGGTCTGGCTGAGGTAGTCGGGCACGGTGACCTTGCCCTCACCCTCGGCCTTGAAGGGCCCGTTCTGCGTGTAGGAGATGCCCACCCGCGCGAACTTGAACTTGTCGAAGTAGATGCCGGCGTTCCAGCCCAGCGACATTCCCGACGCCGAGCCTTCGAGGTAGGTGTCGCCCTCGTAGGGGCGGGTGCGGGCCGTGGGGTCGCCGCCGATGTCGTCGGGGTGGACGCCCTCGGTGTGCAGCGGGTCAGCCGCCTGCAGCGCGCTGATCGTGTTGTAGATCACCTTGAGGCCGCCGCCGAAGTGCAGGCCCTCGATGGGTGTGACCGCTACCGCCGGCACCATGTGCAGCTGGATGATGGCGGTCTGGACCCCGGCGTAGCGCTGGTGGCCGACGTAGGGCTTCTTCTGGTCGGGCTCGGCCTTGGTGTAGTCGCCGCCGCCCACGAACGAGTCGGACACCGAGAAGCCGAAGGCGAGCTGGTCGATGGGCTTCCAGCTCGCGCCGATGAGGGCCACCGGCACCATCACGCTGGCCTCTGCGGCCTTGTAGCCGACGCCCGTGTTGGGATCGATGCCGCCGTTGCGCGTGGTGGTCGCGTTCACCCGGATGAAGGCCGTCTGGATGTCGGCCATCGTGCGCACGCCGTTGGTGCCGCCCAGGGCGGCCGGGTTGTAGTGCGGCGCCGCGGGGTTGGGCGTGGCGGCGTTCGAGTCGGGGCCGGCCAGGAAGCCCGGCGCCGAGATCGAGCCTGCCAAGGCGGAGCCCGGGAGGAGCAGGGCTCCGAGGGCGAGGGATCCGATCAGGGGTGCGACGCGCGAGGGAGCCATGCGGCCTCCAGTGGAAAGCTTGGGCCCGTAACCTACTCGCAAAGAATCGTCTGACGGAATATGGGCCGGTGTTCCCCGGAGGACTCCCATGCCGTTCGCACCCTCTGCCCGGCTCGTCGGCCTCGCTTCCCTCTCGCTGGTGACCGCCTGTTGGGGGCGCGACGGCAAGTACGGCGCCGACACCGCCCCTGCTGGCGGAGACGGCGGCGTCGTCACCGAATGCGGCGACGAGTCGCAGTACGACGTCGGCTGGCGCATCGAAGGCAACGCCTACTTCCAAGATCCAGACGCGTCGGCCCTCGACTCGGGGGGCGGCAGCGCGCTGGCCGCCAAGTGCATCACCGCGATCGACCCCACGCCGGCCCTGGCCGGATCGCCGCCGAAGATCCTCGCCAGCTCGGCCATCTGTGACGACGGCAGCTTCGTCATCGCCGGGATCGAAGAGAACCCCGCGATCGGCACCTTCGTGGTCGTCGACGACTGCGAGGGCGATCCCGACGACCTGATGACCTCTGCCACCGGCATCTCTGGCGCCTTCATCGAAGACCTGGGCGACGGCGACGTGCTGGCTGACGTGGGCGCTCGGGTGGTCACCACGGCCTACCGCGCCACGATCATCGATGAGTTCAAGAGCGCTGGCTACGACGGCGTCGAAGACGAGACCTTCCAGTTCTTGGGCGGCCGCCTGATCTCCGAGGCCGGGGCCGCGCTCGACGAGCACACCATCAACTGTGGGGCGTGCTCGTACCCGCCCCTCTACGCCGACACCGACGCCTCTGACGGCCTGTTCACCACGGGCGGCGCGGCCAACACCGCGACCAGCGCCGACGCAGACGGCTTCTTCATGGTGCCCATGGCCGCCATCGGCACCTACACGTGCACCGACTCGTCGGGCACCGACCTCGTGACCAGCACCTACGGGTCTCTGCCCGGATACGGTGTGTTCATCGAAGTGCGCTGCGTCGCCAATTGACGGCTCAGATCGCCTCGATTTCCCAATGATCTCCTGGAGGAGACCTATATGCGCACCCTCTCCCTGACGGCCTCCCTGGCCCTCGCGCTCTTCGCCTGCAACGGCGACAAAGACTCTGGCACCACCGACGGCACTGATGGCGCTGATGGCGGCACGGCCGACGGCGCCGACGGCGGCACCGCCGATGGCGCCGACGGCGCCTCGGATGGCTCCGACGGCACCGAGGCGATCACCTTCAGCATCGAGGGCACGGCGGTCAACTTCGACAACCCGACCGCCCCGGCTGCCGAAGGCCTCTGCGTCGAGATCCTCGACCCCACCAACGTCCTCACCGGCGGCGACCCCGTCGTGGTCGCCGAGACCACCGTGGGCGCCGGCGGCGCCTACACCGCCACCGACGTGCCGGTCGTGAGCCTGGGCCTCTTCGCCCAGTTCCGTGACTGTGACGGCGGCAGCGACACGGTCTTCCCGTCGGCCAACGGCATCTCGTCCGGCAGCTACAGCGATGTGGCCGACGGCGACACCGTCTCGGGCCTCACCCACCTGGTCCTGTCCAACGGCGTGGCCGAGGGCGTGCAGGGCAGCCTGGTCGCCGCGGGCTACTCGGGCGACATCGCCGCCGACGGCATGGTGATCGGCTTCTTGTGGGACAACGCCCGCCAGCCCATCGACGGCGCCATCATGACCTGCGGCTCGTGTACGGTGTACTACGCCGACGGCGACCCCTCGGATGGCCTCTTCACCACCGCTGGCTCGGCCAACACGAGCGCCTCGGTGGCCGGCGGCGGCATGTTCGCCGTCCCGTTTGCCCAGCTCACGACCTACGCCCCCGAGGCCACCGGCTACACCTTCAGCTCGTCGCCCCTCGCGGCCCTTCCGGCCGCGGCGGTCGTGGTGGCCTTCACCGCGGAGTAGCCCTGCTGGGTTCGATCCAGATTCGACGTCGAGGCTGCTGTTGACCAGTGGCCTCGACCTGCGTCTGGCGCGGGTGCGCCAGCTCGACCACCGCCTGTACCAGGCCGCGCGCCAGGTGCGGGTGCTGGGCGAGCTGTCGTGGGAGCCCTGGGTGCAGAAGGAGTTCCTCGACTCGTGGCGCTCCGGGCGGCCCGAGCTGCCCCGCCCCACGCCTCCGCAGCCCGATCTGGTCGACGTGACGGCCGAGCTGGCCGAGATCGTGGCCGATCTGGACGAGGCCAACCCCCTCGAGGCCTTCTTGGGCCGCACGGCGCGCTCGTACCTCGACGCGGTGGCGATGGTCCGGGCCGCCGGCACCCCCACCTTCACCGAGCTGTCGGTCGCCCTCTACGGCCACCCCGCTGGCGCGCTGGCGCCGGGCGCGCCCACCCACCTCGACGCCGCCACCCGGTTCATGGCCGTCTCGGCAGGGGTCGACCCGCGCCCCGACGCCGACGCCCCCGACAGCGAGGCCGCCGCCGACTGGCTGCGCGACCAGGTGGCGCCCCACTTCCGGCCGCCCCTGCGGGTGGAGGTGCACCCGGGGCTGAAGGCCCTCGCCACCGCGGGCGCCAACCGCGTCCGGCTGCGGGGTGGCACCCAGTTCAGTGAGATGACGCTGCAACAGCTGTTTCAGCATGAGGCCATGGTGCACGCGGCCACCAAGCGAAACGGCCGCGCTCAGCCGGTGCTGCGTTGCATGGGTCTGTCGAGCCCGCGCACCACCACCACACAAGAGGGCCTGGCCACCCTCGCCGAGCTCATCACCGACTGCATGGACCTGCACCGCCTCCGGCGGGTGGCCCTGCGCGTGCCGTCGATCCACATGGCCCTCGAGGGCGCCGACTTCATCCAGGTCTTCGAGTTCCTCCTCGACCAGGGGCAGACCGAGGCCGAGGCCTGCTCGGCGGCGGCCCGCATCTTCCGGGGTGGAGACGTCCGCGGCCGCGTGGTCTTCACCAAGGACGTGGTCTACCTGAAGGGGCTGATGCTCACGCACTCCTTCCTGCTCAAGGCCATGCAGCACGACCGGCCGCAGCTCGCGGCGCGCCTCTTCGCGGGCCGCATGACCCTGGGTGACGTGCTGGCCCTCGACCCCTTCTTCGAGAGCGGCGTCATCATCGAGGCGGGCATCCTCCCGGAGTGGGTCGCGAACTGGCGAAACCTCGCGGCGTACCTGGCGTGGGCGTCGTTCTCGACGCGGCTGCCCATCCGCGAGCTCGACCTCGACGACTTCTCGGTGGACGGCGACATCGGATGAGCCGGAACCGGCGGGGTCCGCCGGCATCCTCGGACGCATGCGCTCCCTGACCGTCTCTGCATTGCCCTGCTTGCTCGCTGCCTGCGCGCCCCCACCGACGAATCCCGGCGGATCGCTCGACGACTCGGGGGCCGTCTCCGCCGATGGCTCAGACGGCTCAGACGGCACCGACCCGCCGGCCCACTGGGACGACCCCATCACCCGCGGCGACGTGCTCGACCTCGCGGTGGGCGCCCCCGAGCTCACCGACGCCGTGGTCGCCGGAGATCGCCTGATCTACGCGGGGCAGGAGCAGACGGGCATCGGCGGGATCTGGGCCTTCGACCTGTCCGACCGCGCCGCCCCCAGGCTGATCGGCCAGACCGAGACCTGGCACCTGCAGCGCGTCTGCTGGTCGGGAGACGTGGCCTGGGGCATGTCGCGACAGGGCGAGCTGATGCGGGTGGAGATCACCGACGACGCGGTCACCCTGACCGATCGCTTCCCGGTCCTGCCGTGGGGTGGGGGCCTCGACTGCGCCGGCAGCCGGCTGGCTGCGGCCTATCACCAGGACGGCGCTCTGCTCTTCGAGGTCACCGGCCCCGCGCCCGACGGGCTGCGTGAGGTGGGGCGTCTGGCTGGCCCGGTGGTCGACGTGATGCTCGAGGGTGACCGGCTGTGGAGCCTCTCCGACCAGCGGCTCACCGCCCACGTCAGCACCGACGACGGGCTGGTGGAGGCGGGGCACGTGGCCTTGTCGGGCACCTGCCGGGATCTGGCGGCCGGCGAGGCCTGGATCGCCGTGGCCTGCGGCGCGGGCGGGGTGGCCCTGGTCGATCGCGGCGACGGCGCGCCGACCCTGCTCGGCCAGTGGTCGGGGCACGCGTCGGCCCGCTCCGTGTCGGTGTCGGGCGATCACGTCTTCGCGGCCGCCTGGACCGAACTGCTGCTGCTCGACGCCAGCGATCCCAGCGCGCCGTGGCTGCGGGCCGCCGAAGCCGCCGGCTCGTCCGCCATGGCGGTCGCCGCCGACGGACCCGACCGCGCCTGGGTCGCGGACTGGAACCGCCCCTTCGGCGTGACTTGGGCTGCGGTCGATGCCCCAGAGGCCCGCCTGGGCGCGTCCGTCGCGCTGCCCGGAGACACCGTCACGCTCTTCAACGACGGGCCCGCCCCCCTCACGGTCGGTGCTCCGTCGGCGGGCGCCTTCGACCGCGACACCATCGAGCCGGGCGGCTTCGCGCTGTGGTCGCTGCCCGACGACGCGGCCGACACCGTCACGGCCCCGAGCGACGACCCGGACGAGCCCGAGCTCGTGGTCGAGATGTCCGACGCCGTGGGCATGCAGCCGGGGGCTGTGGCCCCCAATTTCATCGAGACCGACCTCGACGGCGTCACCTGGGACCTCTCTGGCATGCGCGGTCAGGTGGTCTTCTTGGCGCTCTTCAACGACGGCTGCCCGACCTGCGCGTCCGAGGTGCCCGACACCGACGACTGGTTCGTCGAGACCTTTGGCGAGACCGACGGTCTGGTGGGGGTGTGGTCGTATGGGGGGCCCGCTGGCCGCGCGCGCACCTGGCGCGACGAGGTGGGCATCGACCTGCCGGTGCTGGCCGACGACGACAGCTCCATGCGTCGCGACTACTTCATCCCCAACGGCGACGACGCCTTCGCCGCGAACCCGCGCCACTACGTCATCGACGCCAACGGCGACCTCGCCTACGTCCAGACCGCACCCAACCCGGGCAGCCTCGAGGACGCCATCCGGCGGTCGCTCGACGCGGCCCGCTGATCCCAGCGAGGGCGCGGGTGCCACCCGCGGCTCGGGGAGGGCGCCGGGCCCTGGGCGGCGCATGCGTGCTACAAGCAGGGCTCTGTTGGAGGCGCGCGTGGCCCGCATCCTGATCATCGAGGACGACGAGCGGCTGGGCCGCCTCACCGCTGAGTATCTGCGCAAGAACGGCCTCGACGTCGGCGTCGAGCGCGACGGCCTGCGGGGTCGCGAGCGCATCCTGGCCGAGTCCCCCGATCTCGTGGTGCTCGACGTCATGCTGCCCGGCGAAGACGGCCTGAGCGTGTGCCGCGCCGTCCGCCCGTCCTATGCCGGCCCCATCTTGATGCTGACGGCCCGCGGCGAAGAGCTCGACCAGGTGCTCGGGCTCGAGCTCGGCGCCGACGACTATGTCGTGAAGCCCGTGAGCCCGCGCCTGCTGCTGGCGCGCATCAAGGCGCTGCTGCGGCGGCCCGTGGCCGAGCCCGACAAGCCGGGCGGGGCGGTCGAAGCGGGCGGCGTGCGGGTGGATCCGGCCCTTCGCGAGGCCTCCATCCAGGGCCAGGTGCTCGATCTCACCACCGCCGAGTTCGACCTGCTGTGGGCCCTCGCCGCGCGCGCCGGGCAGCCCGTCACCCGCGACGAGCTCTTCCAGGAGCTGCGGGGCATCGAGTACGACGGCGTTGATCGGTCGATGGACGTCCGGGTGAGCCAGCTTCGGCGCAAGCTCGAGGCCGCGGGCGCCCATGCGGGGCTCATCAAGACCGTCCGGGGGACCGGCTACCAGCTCGCTGCGCCGTCGAGATGACCGCGATCTTCCTGCGCTTTTACGTGGCGCTCGCTGCGGTGGTGGCGCTGCTGGCGGCGCTGCTCGTGGTCCTGCCGGACGGGTCGGGGGCCGACGAGCTGCCGGCCCGGGTCTCGGTGCTGGCGGCGGCGCCCCACCGGGTCGCCGAGGCGCTGGCGGCTGCGACCACCCCAGCCGACCGCGACGCCGCGGTGGCCGCGCTCTCCGAAGAGCTGGCCGCGCCCGTGACCATCGTCCCGCTGGCGTTGGCGCGGCACCGCCTCGACGCCGTGTCCCGCGCCCGCCTCGACCGGGGTGAGGCCGTCACCCACGCCTGGGAGTCGGCCGCCGCGCTGCTGGTGCGGGTGCCCGATCAGCCGCTGGTGGCGGTGCTTCAGCCCGAGCCGCCCCAGCCCGTTCCCTGGCGCACGCCCCTCCTTGTGGCTGCGCTGGGGCTGGGGCTGGGCCTGTCGGTGCTCATCACGCTTCGGCCGCTGCAGCGCCAGATGACCGAGCTGTCGGCGGCCGCCACGCGGCTGGGCGGCGGCGAGACCCGGGCCCGCGCGGCGGTGGTGAGCCGCGACGCCTCGGGCGACGTGGCCGCCACCTTCAACACGATGGCCGAGCGGGTCGAGGCGCTGGTGCGGGCGCGCGAAGAGCTCCTCTTGGCGGTGGCCCACGAGCTGCGCACGCCGCTGTCGCGCCTGCGCTTCGCCATCGAGCTGCTGGCCGACGCCGACGACGCCCAAGACCGCGAAGACCAGCGGGTCGAGGTCGAAGGCGACATCGAGGAGCTCGAGGCGCTCGTGTCGGAGCTGCTCGCCTTCGCGAGCCTGGGGGACGGCCGCCGTCCGCTCGACGCCGCGCCCCTCGACCTCGCGCGCGCGGCCCGCGACCTCACCGCCGACGCCGCCCGCCTGCGCCCCGAGGTGGACGTGCAGGTGGGAGACCTGCAGGCCAGCACGGCCCATGTCGAGGACCGGCTGTGGCGCCGCGCGGCCCGCAACCTGTTGAGCAACGCGATGCGCTACACCGCATCCCAGGTCGCGGTGTCGATGTGGGTCGACGGCGACCGGGCCGTCTTCCAGGTGGACGACGACGGCCCCGGGGTGCCGCCGGCAGACCGCGAGCGCGTCTTCGAGCCGCTGGTGCGCCTCGACGCGGCCCGCACCCGCGACCAGGGGGGCGTGGGGATGGGGCTCGCCCTCGCCCGGCGGATCGCGCGCACCCATGGCGGCGATCTCACGGTCCAAGACGCCGATCTGGGCGGCGCATCGTTCCGGCTTTGGGTGCCGCTGTCGCCGTCGGGCGTGCACGCCGCCGCTCGTTCGTCTACATCGTAGTCATGCGCTCCACTCTGATCTCGCTGACCTTGCTCGCCTGCGCGGGGTCGCCCGCCCCCGATGATGGGGCGGGCGCCGACCCCGACGCCCTCACCGACGACGAGGCCGCGCGGGTGCTGGCCCTGGGCCCGCTCCCCGCCTTGCCCGCCGACCCCACCAGCGCTGTCGCCGACGACCCCGACGCCGCCTGGTTCGGCCGCTCCCTGTTCTACGACCCGCGCCTGTCGGGCCCCGGCGACGTGGCCTGCTCCACCTGCCACGACCCCGAGCAGGGCTGGTCGGACGGGCTGCCCGTCAGCGACACCTTGGGGGCGACCGACCGCCACGCGCCGTCGCTCTGGGACACCGGGTACGGGCGCTGGTTCTTCTGGGACGGCCACTGCGACAGCCTCTGGTGCCAGGCCGCCGGCCCCATCGAGGCGGGCCACGAGATGGGGTCGAGCCGGCTGCAGGTGGCCCATGCCGTGGTCGATGAGCCGGACCTGCGGGAGGGCTACGAGGCCGCCTTCGGGCCCCTGCCCGACCTGTCCGACCCCGACCGCTTCCCGCCCGAGGGCCGCCCGGTGCCCGGCGAGCCCGACCACCCCCACGCGGTCGCCTGGGCCACCATGACCGCCGCCGATCAGCAGACCGTCACCCAGATCTTCGTGGATGTGACCAAGGCCATCGGCGCCTTCGAGCGCACCATCCTCACGAGCGAGAGCCCGGTCGATCGCTATGTGGTGGCCTTCGAGGCGGGCGACGTCGAAGCCATGGACGCCGCGCTGTCGCCCGACGCCCAGGCCGGCCTCCGCCACTTCGTCACCGACGGCAATTGCCACTTCTGCCACGCCGGCGCGCTCACGACCAACCGCGAGTTCGCGAGCGTGGGCTTGGGCGAGCGCTCGTGGCTGCCCATCGACGACACGGGCCGCTACGACGGCATCGACGCGCTGCGCACCCAAGAGTTCAACGCCGCCTCGATGTGGTCGGACGCGCCCGAGGGTGACGCCGCGGGTCGGTTGGCCCGCCTCAACCAGACCACCGAGCAGCTGGGGCTCTTCAAGGTGCCCACCCTGCGCAACGTCGCAGAGTCGCCCCCCTATATGCACGGCGGCCACTTCGAGACCCTCACCGAGGTGGTCACCCACTACGCGACCCTCGAAGAGGAGCCGCTGCTGGGCCACCTCGACGACTTCATGGTGCCGCTCGACTGGGACGACCAAGACATCGCCGAGGTCGTCGCCTTCCTCGAAGCGATGTCGGCGCCGCCGCGCGACCCCGCCATCTTCGGCCCCCCCGACCAGCCGGTGCGTCCCGACCGCTGAGTCGCGGAGCCGCCTCGGCAGCGCCGGCCTCAGCCTTCGGGTCGCCGCAGGGTGTCGGTCGGGGTGACGCCGTCGAGCACCTCGGCGTGGATGCCGTCGCTCAGCCCCAGCTGCACCGCGCGGTCGGTGAACCCGTCGCCCTGCTTCACCTCCACCAGGGTCTGGTCGCCGTCAAACTTGAGCAGCGCCTCGTTGACCGTGAGCACGGCCTCTCGTCGGTCGAGGACGATGTCGGCGTTGGCGCTCATCCCGGCGCGCACGAAGCGCCCGTCCTCGCCGTCCGGGAGCGTGAGCGCGGCGCGGATCTCGAACTGGATGGCCCCCTGGACGTCCACCCCCTTGGGCGAGATGTGCTCGAGGGTGCCGGGCAGGGTCTCGTCTGGCCAGGCCGCGATGACCACCGACAGGGGCATGCCCTCGCGGATCCGCCCCACCTCGGCCTCGTCTACCAGCCCCTCGAAGACCAGATCGCCCATGTCGGCGACCTCGCCGATGGTGGTGCCCTCGTTGAAGGTGTTGGCCTCGATGACGCTGGCGCCCTCTTTCATGGGAACCGTGAGCACCATGCCGTCTACGGTCGAGCGCACCGAGGTCGAGACCTGACCGGCCGCCCGGTTCGCCCCCTCGCGCACGATGGTCAGGTCGGTGCGCGCCGCGTCGAGCTCTTGAGAGCGCAGCTTCAAGGTGGTCTCGACCCGGGCCAGCTCGGTGGCCGAGGCCGCGCCGCTGGCCACGAGGGCGGCCACCTGGTCGCGCTCGCGCTTCGCGTCGTTCAGGCGGATCTCGGCCTCGCGCACCCCCGAACGGGCGGTCGCCAGGCGGGCGCTGTCTGGCACCACCCGGATGTCGGCGATGAGCTGGCCGGCGGTCACCAGGTCGCCGGGCTCGACGTGCAGGCGGTCGAGGATGCCCGACACGCGGGGCTTGATGGCCACCTCGTTGCGCGGCACCACCGACCCGGTGGCCACGGTCTTGAGCACCACGTCGCGAACGGAGGGCTGGGCTAGCACCGGCGGCGCCTCGACGGGGCGCGACCGGGCCCACAGCAGGGCCGCGCTGGCGGGAACGCCCACGAAGAGCAGGCCGAGGACGAGTGCAGGGACGATCTTGTCGCGTTTCATTCGAGGTCTTCCGGGGGAGGGGCGCGGGTCAGCTGCGCAGGGC
>JBDQIL010000026.1:0-11699 GCA_040264415.1 Myxococcota bacterium | reverse complement strand
GACGGACCCCGCGCCGACGCTCCCCGCAACCGGCCCACGCCCCAGCGCGCGGTCGCGAAGCGGCCCCCGCCGAAGCCCACCGTCGATCGCGCCGGAAAGGTGGCCGTGGGACTCACCGGCGGCCTGCTGACCGACGGGGCCCGGGTCGAGTCCGCTTCGCCCGGCGGCGACGTCGGGTTGGGCGTGACCGCCCGCCTGCGCACGGTCGAGGCCCTGGGCTTCGAGGTGGCTTGGTCGCGCCTGCGCCACGACTGGGAGAGCCCGGGCGCGGGCAGCTCGACCCCCCTTCAGCTCTCGGCACAGCTCTTCGTCAGCCCGCAGAGCATGGTCAGCCCCTACCTCACGGGCGGCTACACCTTCCTCAAGACCGACACCGGCGGCGTCGTGGACCGGGTGAGTGGCCCACATGGTGGCTTGGGGGTCGAGTTCGGGATGGGGGAGCGGGCCGCGCTCGGCATCGACGCCCGGTACATCCACCTGCCCGAGGTGATGCCCGAGACGGCCCAGCTGCCCGGCGCCCTGCAGGCGACCGCGGGCCTCATGTTCTACTTCTGAGGCGGGGCGCTGCACGCCGAACACCCTCGATCCCCCGCGACCGCCACGGCGCCTCGGCCCCACCCGGCCGGGGCGCCTCCGCGCCGACGGTAGTCTGTCGTCATGCCTGCGCTGGTCTGTCCCCTCGGCCCCAACCCGGCGCCCTTCACCGAGGCGCTGTGGTGCCTCGCGCGATCGGGCGCGCGGGTCGAGGCGGCCTGGGTGGTCTTCGAGTCGGAGGCGGCGCGGGTCTTTTTCGAGGACGAGGTCGCGTCACCAGGCGGACCGCTCGACCAGCTTCGCGGCGCACAGCCCGCGCTGGCTCACCTCATCGTTCACCGCGTGGGCCCCCGCGATCCGGGCCCCGAGGCCTTCACCGAGGCCGCCTTCCAGGCGATGCGGGCGGCCCAAGCCCGCCACGACGGGGTGGTGCTCACGCTGTCGGGCGGGCGCTGGCGGGGCTCTGCGGCGGCCACCACCGTGGTGTTCCAGCTGCTCGCCCGGCCCACCGATCGGCTGGCCGACGTCCGGGTCGACACCCCCGCCGCCGAGGGCGGCAGCGGCTTCTTCTTCCCCACGCAGCGCGACCGGCTGCTGCGCCGCCGCGGAGGCGTCATCTTCGAGGCCAGTCAGGTGGGGGTGTCGCTGCACGACCTCGCGGTGCCGCGGCTTCGTCCCTTCCTGCCCGCTTCAGCGCGGCGGTCGCTCTCGGGAGCGCGCGCCGCCAGCGCCGCCGCCCTCGCCGCCGCGGCGCCCCCCACCGCCTCCCTCGACCTGTTCACCGGCGCCGTCTGCGTCCTCGGACGGCCGGTCGTCCTCCCCGAGACCTACCTGCCGTATGTGGTGTGGGCCTGGGTGGACCACATGGAGGGAGGCTGCGGGGTGCCCGTGGGCGACCCCAGCGCCTTTCGCGCCTTCGCGCTGCGGTGGCAAGCCGCCGCCGACGCCCAAGGCGTCCAGCACGTCCTGCAGCGTCGCAAGGCCGGAAGCCTGGCCCACAAGCTGCTCGACCGAGGCGTGTTCGACAAGCTGACCGACGGCGACCTCGCGCCACAGATCAGCCGGGCGCGGCGGCGGCTGCGCCTGGCGGTCGAGGCCGCGATCGGGCCCTCGGGTGCGGCGCTGGTGCCGAGCCCCCGCACGCGCAAGGAGGGCGCCGCCAAGCAGACCCGCCACACCCTCGATCTGGCCCGCGAGAACATCACGTTGGTGGGCGTGATCGAGCACCTTCCCGGCTGAGCTGCGGGCCGCTGCGGCTTGGCTGCAAGGTTGTCTGAGCCGGGGTCGGCGGCCCGGCCAGGAGAAGGAGCGGGTGCCACTCCCTGGAGGCACCCATGACCCTCGACCTGCTCTCTCACGCCCACCTCGGCCAGCCCCTCTCCGCCCACGGCCTGACCCTGGTGCCGCTCTTCTCCAAGCACGCGCCGGTGGACTTCGCGCTCTGCACCGCGGCCCTCGATGCCAGCGCGGTGACCGTGACCGAGTCCCCCCGCAGACCCTCGGTGCCCACGCTGCACGCGACCAACCGCGGGCCCTCGGCCGCCCTGCTGCCCGCCGAGCTGCTGCTGGTGGGCGGCTGGCAGGACCGGGTGACCACCCAGCCGGTGTGGCTGCCCCCCGGCGGCGCGGCCCCGGTGCCCGTGCACTGCGTCGAGCAGGGCCGGTGGAGCGCCCGCGCCGGCGCGGGCGAAGCGGCTCGATTTCGCGCCGCGCCTGCCCCCCTCGATCTGGTCCGAGGGCGCGCCCGGCTGCCAAACGGACAAGGGCACACCTGGGACGTGGTGGCCGCGGGCCGGCAGCGCCGCGGGCTCGACCGCCCCGGTGGCTCGGCCCACGAGGGGCGCAATCTCGCCCGCCTCGACGCCGCCGCCCGCGACCTCGCGCTGCCCTGGGCGGCGACCGGCGTGATCGCGGTGTGGCAGCACCCGGGGGAGACCGCCTGGCCGCTGGTGCTCTGGAGCGCCGAGCGGCGCGGCTTCCACGCCGCCTGGGCCGACCATCGTCGCGCCCTCCTCGAGACCCACGCGGGCCACCTGACGGCCCGGGGGCGCGGCCTCGCCGGGGCCCGAGCGCCCCGCGTCACCCTGTCCCAGATGGTGCGCCGACTGGGCAAGCTGCGGAGCGCGACCGTGGCACGCACCACCCGATGTGGGCCCGGCGCGCAGGCCGACCAGCTGGTGCGCGCCCGCTCCGGCTCCCGCCTCGACGGCTGGGCCACCCGTCGCGACGGCCGCCTGCTCCACCTTCATGTGACGCGCCAGCTCATCGCGGCGTAGGCTGTCGGCCGGAGGAGCCGTGCGCCTACCCCACGCCACCGACTGGTCCGCCCTGCGCGCGCCCACCCCGGAAGACCCCTGGCGCGTGCTGGTGTCGGGCTGCCTCGCCGGGCTGCCCTGCGGGGTGGACGGCACCGACTACGGCATGGGCGGCCACCCCTTCCCACTCTTTGCCATGCCCACCGTGCGCACCCGGCCCTTCTGCCCCGAAGACGCGGGCATCGGCACGCCGCGCACCATGCCCGACATCCACGGCGGCGACGGGCGAGACGTCTGGGCCGGGCGGGCGCGGGTGCGAGACGAGCGCGGCGCCGACCTCACCGCCGGCATGCAGCGCGGGGCCCGCGCCATGGCGGACTTCGCGGCCACCCATCGGGTCGACCTCGCCGTGCTCACCGACATGAGCGCGGCCTGCGGCACCCGGGTCATCTCGCTGGGGTGCCGCTACGACGAGCCGCGCCAATTCCAGCGCGGGGTGGGCGTCGCGGCTGCCGCGCTCATCGCGGCGGGCGTGCCCGTGGTCTCGCAGCGCGACGACCGCTCCATCGCCCGGCTCTGCGCCATGGCGGAGCCCGGCCGACCCATCGACCCGGCGGCCCGCGACCACCACGAGCGGGACTGGTACCGCAGCTGTTTCGGTGGAGCGGACCGATAGGGCTCAGCGACGGGCCTGGTCGGCGCCGGGCAGCACCCGCCGGTCACGCAGGTCGAGGTCGGCGCCGCGTCGCACCCGCAGCGAGGCGCCTGGGTTGGCGTCGGTGGCGTAGACCGTGTGCCAGCCATCCGGGAGCGCGGGCCCCACCCGCTCGAAGATCCAGGCCGCGTCGCGAGGCGCCAGGTTCACGCAGCCGTGGCTGGCCTGGTGGCCCATCCCCCAGTGCCAGAAGGCGCCGTGCAGCGCGTAGCGGGGCCAGAAGTGCAGGATCCACGGCACCTTCTCGACATAGTAGACGTCGTCGGCCCCCTCTCGGTTGTTCATGTCGCCCCACGCCGCCTTGTCGGTCGTGCGGTACAGCCCCGTCGGGGTTCCTTTCCGCTTGTCGTCGCGCCCGCTCGACACCAGGGTGACGAAGATCGGCTGGTCGCCCTGCATCACCGCGAGCACCTGCTCGGCCACATCGAGGTCGATCCACAGCTCGCCTGGGCGCAGGTCGGGGACGGGGGCGACCGTCTGCCAGGTGGCCACCTGATCGGCGGGAAGGAAGCGAGGGCCGCCGTCGCCCACGACGCCCCGAACCTCCACCCAGTCGGGCTGCTCGGGCACCGGCCGGGCGTCGACCCGGTCTTGGAAGGCCAGCGCACCCACAGGCGCGGACTCGAGGTCGGTCGAACCCAACAGCACCGCGCCGTCGTACGGCGTCACCCACCCCGCCAGCCAGCCGTCAGGGACCGGATCAACGGTGAGATCTCGGCCGTGAAAGCGGGTGATCGGGTAGAGGAACACCTGGTCGACCGGCACCACGGCGCCGTCGGTGCGAACGAAGACCGGGCCCCGGGTCGTCTCGACCATGCCGGTGAAGGCGAACTTGCGGTCGGTGCCCAGCTCGCCGTCGGACGCCCGGTGGTGCTCGTAGGCCCAGCGACTGCGCCAGGTGGGTGCGGTCCAGCGGCGCCAGGCCTTGCCATAGATGAAGGGCACCAGCCCGTCGCCCGGGGCCACCGCGTCGACCGTGTAGGCGCCGGTCTCGAGGTACGACCGGTACTCGGCGGGCTCGGGGGCGTCGAAGGACACCCGCTGGGGGAGCGGGACGGGGGTCGCGGACGGATCGCCGGCCGGCTCGGCCCAGCGCGCGCACAGCCAGCCGTCGCCCGCCAGCGGCACCCACCCCTTCGAACACGACCGGTCGCCCGGCTCCACCGGGCCGATGGCCGACACCACCGAGCCCTTCAGCACCAGCCCCAGCCGGTCGGCCCCGCCGCGGGGCGCCGCGCGCACGTACTGGTGGGCCCGCAACACCCAGGGCGTCGGGGGGTGGGCGGCCACCGCCGGCTCGACGGCCGGCTCGACGACCGGCTCGACGACCGGCTCGACGACCGGCTCGCCTGGGGGCGCATCGCCGGACGCCTCCACTGAAGCGCCCACCTCGACCCCACCGTCGACCGGCCCGGATCGGGCCGCAGGCGACCCCACCAGGACGGCGAGAAGCAAGAGCGTACGCATGGGCATCCGGGGGAGGCAGACAGCCTACCGCCCCGGCCCGTCAGCCGCCCAGGCGCAGGCCGATGCCGTAGCCCTTTTGGCGACCGAAGGCGGTCACCCGGTCGGTGTAGTTGACGCTGACCCCGAAGGCGTCGAGCGCCAGCCCCACGCCAGCCAGGTAGGTGAACTCGCCGCCGAAGCCGAAGATGTCTTCTTGGCTCCAGTCCACCGTGGCGCGGTTCGGGCTGAAGAAGAAGGCCGGCTCGAACCCAGCGTGGAAGTTGATGACCTTGAAGTCGAGCAGCGCGATCGCGGGGATGGCCACGCCGGGCGAGGCGCCCAGCGTGTAGGGGCCGTAGGTGAACTGGTTGTAGAAGAAGTCCGGCCCGATGCGCGCGCCCACGACCTTGTACCAGGGCCCGGCGAAGGCCCCCAGCCGCACGTCGTAGCCGTTGAGGCCGTTGCCACCCAGGAGGCCCTGGGCCTGCACCCGCCCCGTGCCCACGATCTTGGGGTCGGGCTGCTTCTGCCAGAAGTGCAGGCCCGCCTGGCCGCCCAGCGCGACCGTCGTGAAGGTGTCCACGCCATCGGAGTAGAGGCTGGCGCCGACGAGCGGCTTGGCGAAGGGCTTCTTGTCCCACTCGGCGCGGGGCGAGGGGGGGGCGGTGGCCACCTCCTCGTCCTCGTCCTCGTCCTCGTAGTCGTCCTCGGCGTCTTCGTCCTCGTAGTCATCCTCGGCGTCGTCGTCTTGGGCGAGGGCGACGGGGGAGGACAGCAGCAGGGCGGCGGTCAGCAGGTGCAGCAGGCGCATGCGGGGCTCCGGTAGGGCGACGCCTCCCCCGTAGCCCGCGGAGCGCGGCCCTTCACCGGCTCAAGACAGGAGGCGACGCGGCTCTTTGGTGGAGACCTCGAAGCAGCCCCGATCCGGCTGGCAGCGACCGGGCTCGACCTGCTGGTCGTCGGGGCCCCACGGCTGGCAGGTGTGCAGGCAGGTGTAGGGCACGTCGGTGCGGCGGAGGGCGGCGTCGACCGCCGCTGCGTTGGGAAACACACGGCCGTACAGGCTCTTGGAGCGGATCCAGGCGCAGAGTCTCAGGGCGCTCACGGGGCATCTCCAGGGGCAGGGGCGACAGCGGGCGCGGGCGGGGCGGCGACCAGCCGCTCAGATGGGCGGCCGAGGGAGGCCCGCAGCAAGGCCTCGCAGACCGCCCCCGGGATCAGCTTCGCCTTCCAGGCGGAGTCGGGCAGCAGGTCGAGCTTGGGCACGGCGCGCGCGCCGGCCGCGAGGAAGGTGCCTTCGGTGGGGAGGCGGCCCACGAGGTCGGCGACCGCAGCGGTGGCGTCGAGCGGACGGTTGGTGACCGCGCCCAACACCACCCGGGCCGAGACCACCCGCCCGTCGGGCCCCAGGGCCAGGCGCGTGGCCACCTCGACCAGCGGCCACTCGGCGTGGGCCCGGGCGGTGGCCCGAAAGTAGCCGCTCAGCTCGCCTTCCACAGGCGGGGGCAGCTCGACGCTGGCGAGGTAGGTGCCGTCGGGCACCGCGTGGTCGCGGCGGGGGTTGCGGCCGTCCCCGAGCAGCTCCGGCACGGTCTGCACCAGCTCGGTGCCGTCGGGGCCGCGCAGCGTGACCGTGGCGTCGGCGGCCTGCAGGGCCACCGCCAGCGTGCTCGGGTGGGGCGCGATGCAGGGGCCGCCGGCGTCGTGGCTGGCGTGCATGCTGTGGTCGCCGTCTCGCGCGAGGCAGGCGCTGCCGCCGCTCTTGAGGCAGTCGAAGGACGGGTTGCGGTAGTACCAGCAGCGAACCCGCTGCAGCAGGTTGCCGCCCAGCGAGGCGCGGGCACGGATCTGGGGGGTGGCCAAGCCGCCCGCCGCCGCCGCCAGGCCCGGGTAGGCCGCCCGCACCAGCGGGTGCTCGGCGAGGGCGGTCACCGTGATGCCGCTGCCGATGGACAAGCCCCCCTCGTCGGTCACAGTGACCGTGTCGCGGTCGGGCAGGTCGCGAAGATCGACCACGGGCCCGGTGCTGACCCGGCGCTGGCGGCGCTCTTGCAGGTCCGTGCCGCCGGCCCGCAGCTCGCCCGCGCCGGCCTGGAGCTGATCGAGGGTCTGGGGGAAGCGGATCATGCGCGGTCCTCCTGCAGGCCAGCCAAGACCCGGCGGGGGGTGAGGGGCAGCGCCTTGGGGCGCCAGCCGGTGGCGTCGAAGACGGCGTTGGCCACCGCACCCGCGATGCCCACGGTGGAGATCTCGCCCAGGCCGATCCCGCCGCCGGTCACCCCCTCGAAGCCGCCCTCGTCGAAGGTGACGCGGATTCGGGGGCAGTCGGCAGCGCCGGCGATGCGGTAGTCCTCGAGGCCTGTGGTGAGCAGGCGACCGGTGACCGGGTCGAGGCGCCGGTCTTCGTAGAGCGCGTAGCTGACGCCCTGCAAGACCGCGCCTTGAACCTGGTTCTCGGCGAGCGGCGGCACGTAGATCCGGCCCACCCCCATGCCGATGTCGACCGACTGCACCTCGACCCGCCCGAGCAGCGTGTCGACCCGCACCTTGGCCACCTGCACCGCGCCCGGAAGGGTCTTGGACGCGTTCATATCGGCGACGGAGAGGGGGAGGAAGTAGCCGTCTGGGTCGCGGCGCCGGCGCCCCACGACGGTGATCTGGGGCAGCATCTCGAGCAGCTCCCACCAAGACAGGACGCCGCCGGTGTGGCGCAGGCCGCCCACCTCGGCGACCACGCCGCCGAGACCCAGGGTGCCCTCGGCCTGCTCGATCAGGGCCTCGATGAGTTGACGGGCGGCGTCTTCGGCCGCCGGACCCACGCTGGGCGTGGTGCGGCTGCCGGCCGACATCGGGCCATGCACCGCGCCCGACTCGCCCACCCGCACCGTGACCCGGTGGGGCGACACGTCGAGCACCCGGGCGACGCTGTGCGCGATGACGCTGCGCGACCCGGTGCCGATGTCTTGGCAGGTGGTCGTCGCCACGATGCCGGCCTTGCTGGCGTCGATCTGCACCCGCGTGCCGGGGTCGAGGAAGGGCATCCACCCACCCGCAGCCAGGCCCACGCCCACGCGGTACCGCCCGTCGGTCTGTCGCACCTGCGCCCGGTCGCGCCACACGGGCAAGGTCTCGGCCCACCGGTAGAGGCGCTGGCGCTGCGGGTTCGGATCCCAGCGGCGGCGCAGCTTGATGGGGCTGACGCCGCGGCGCCGCGCGAGGTCGTCGATGGCGCCCTCGAGGGCGAAGAAGGCGCCGGGCCCGCCCGGCCCCCGGAAGGGGCGACCCGGAGTGGCGTTGGTGACCACGTCGTAGTCGTCGAGCACCTTGAAGGGGGTCGGGTACATGATGCGGCCGAGGAGACCCGCCACGTTGCCGATGGCCACCCCCGCGTCGTTGTAGGTCTCGAGGCCCATGGCGAGCAGGGCGCCGTCGGGCTCGGTGGCGAGGGCGACCGTCATCTCTTGGGCGGGGCGCACGCCGCCGGCCACGAGCTCGGCCTCGCGGTCGTTGACCACCGACACGGGGGCGCCGGCCTCGCGGGCGAGCTGGAGCGCCGCCAGCGCCTCGACCTGCAGCCCCACCTTCGCGCCGAAGCCGCCCCCGACGTGGTGGGCGTAGACGGTGACCGCGTCCCCCCTGACCTTGAAGCGCTGCGCCACGTCTTCTGCGAGGTCGCCCACGCTCTGCGTGGACGCCCACAGCTCGACCGTGCCGTCGGGGTTGAAGCGGGCCACCGCAGCGTGCGGCTCGAGCGCCGCGTGGCACTGGATGTGGCTCACGTAGGTCTGCTTGACGTAGCGCCGGCTGTCGGCGGGCTCGGTGGAGGCCAGCTCGTCGAGCTTCTTCTGGGCCGCGCGCGGGCGCGACAGCAACGCCGAGCTCACCGGTCCGCGCACGTTGCCGTCCCACTTCGCGCGGAGCACCGGGGCCTCGCTGGCCGACGCGGCGCCGTCTCTCTTGGTGTAGAGCAGCGGCGCATCGGCCCGGCGGGCGGCCTGCATCGACAGCACCGCCGGCAGCGGCTCGATCTCCACCCGAATCAGGGCCAGGGCGGCGTCGGCGGCCTCGCGGGTGGGCGCGGCGACCGCGGCCAGCTCTTGGCCGGCGAACCGCACCTTGTGCCCCTCGGGGGTGAGCACCACGGCCGCCTTCACGGCCGGATCGGAGAGCGCGGGACGGATGTCGATGGCGCGCAGCACGCCGTGGGCCACCGTGGACCGCAGGATGCGCCCGTGCAGCTGCCCGTCGAGCTGCACATCGACCGTGTAGACCGCAGCGCCGGTGACCTTGTCGAGGGCCTCGACCCGGGCGGCCTGCACGCCCGGCCGGTCGTACTGCCCCGTACAGGCCACCTGGACGGCCTTCAGGATGTTCTCGTAGGCGCCACAGCGGCAGAGGTGGCCCGACAGCGCCTCGGCCACCACCGGCCGGGGCGGGCGGCGATCGCCGTTGGCCGCCCGCCAGGCGTCGACGAAGGCGGTGGCCTCGACCACGAACCCAGGCGTGCAGAAGCCACACTGCATGGCGTCTTCGCCTGCGAAGGCCCGCTGCACGGGGTGGAGGTCGAACGGACCGGGGCCCGGCGCGATGCCCTCGACCGTGGTGACCTCGCGCCCCTGCAGCGCCACGGCGGGCAGCAAGCAGGTCGCATGCGGGGTGCCGTCGACGAGCATGGTGCAGGCGCCGCACGCGCCGTGCCCACAGCCGGACTTGGAGCCGGTCAGGCCAAGCTTCTCGCGCACCGCGTCGAGGGTGGAGGTGTCGGGGTCGACCGACAGCTCGCGCGCCTCGCCGTTGACGTCGCAGGTGACCCGGACCGCCGCGTGCTCGCGGCTCGGAGACGACGGGGCGCCGGCGGGCGCCGCCGTGGGGTCGTCGCCGCGCGCGCGACCTGCGATGGCGGCGCTGGCCGAGGCCACCACCGATCCCCGCAGGAAGCCTCGCCGAGACAGCTTTCCAGTTGGCGTGTTCTCGGCCATGTCCGCTCCTGTTCCGCTGCACGGTCGTACAGCGCAGGCGGGCGCTCGTCAACGACCGGGGCCCCCGGCTAAGGGGCATCCGCGTGCACCGCACCGGAGGACCCCATGAGCGAGCAGGCGACCCACCCACCCCGCGTGATGGTCGTGGGGGTCGGCGGCTTGGGCGGCACCTTCGCCGGCTGGCTCAACCAGCACGACCCCTCTGTGCTCAACGACGTCGTGGCCGTGTCGCGCAACCGCGACGTGGCCGCTGCGGTCGAGACGCAGGGCTTTCGCCTGCGGGGGGTCGGCGAGTCGGTGGACGCCCACGGCCGGATCGTCGGCGAGCCGCCCACCGACCTGCCGAAGCGCGACATCATCCTGCTGGCCACGCAGCCGCCCCAGGTCGAGCAGGCGGCCCGCGACGCGCTGCCCTGGCTCGCCCCTGACGGCGCCATGGTGGTCATCCAAAACGGCCTGTGCGAGGAGCGGGTGTCGGCCATCGCCGGCCCCAACCGGGTCTTCGGCTGCATCGTCGGCTTCGGGGCCTCGCAGCCCGAGCCCGGGCTCTTCGAGCGCACCAGCTCGGGCGGCCTCACCCTCGGCCGCATGGACGGCGCCCCCGACCCGCGGGTCGACCAGCTCGCCACGCTGCTCGAGGCCGTCGCGCCGGTGACCGTCACCGACAACCTGGCCGGCGCTCGCTGGTCGAAGCTGGCCATCAACAGCGCGATCTCCACCCTGGGCACCCTGGGCGCCGACCGCCTCGGGCCGTTGATGCACGTGCGCGTCGTGCGGCGGCTGGCCCTCGAGATCATGACCGAGACCGTGCGGGTGGCTCGCGCGCAGGGCGTGGTCCTCGAGAAGGTGTCCGGCACCCTCGACCTCGAGTGGCTGGCCCTCACCCCAGAGGAGCAGGAGCAGACCGCCTCGCCCAGCCTCTTCGCCAAGCACACGCTGCTGCTCGCGGTGGGCACGCGCTACCGCCGCCTGCGGTCCAGCATGCTCTACGCGATCGAGCGTGGGCGGGAGCCAGCGGTCGACTTCCTGAACGGAGAGGTGGTCCTGCGCGGCGAGGCGCTCGACATCCCGACGCCCGTCAACCGCCGGGCCCAAGAGCTGGTGAAGGCGGTGGCCCGCGGCGACGAGACCCCCGGCGTGCCGCTGCTGCGACGCTTCGCCGGCGAGTTCGGCTACCGGTGGATGAACAACACCGGTGAGGCCGAGGCCCGCTGAGGCGGCATCGGGTGGAGGAGCAGGGGGAGCCCACGACGAGCGCGGCGCTCGCGCGACCCGCTCAGTAGACGTCGGCGGGCGTGGTGAAGCCCTGCACGGACGGCTGCTTCTGGACCGCGTCGTAGCTGTAGAAGTAGGTCGCCATGACGCCGTCACCGTCTACGTCGGACTGGGCCGTGACGTTGAATTCGGTGCTGGCGCCGACCTCACACTTGTAGCTGCCGCGAACCTCGCCGTCGGGCGCCCACCCGAGGGTCTCGAAGCCCGAGCCAGCCGGCCAGGGGCGCATCGTCTTGCCCGGCACGCCGGACGGCACGAACGACGGGATGTCGATGTAGCTGTCGTGCGCGACGTGGTAGGCGACCTGGCTGTCGGCGATGCCGTTGACGACGGTGGGCAGCTCGGCGCGCTTGGCTTTGGCCTGCATCTGCATGAAGTTGGGCACGGCGATGGCCGCCAGGATGCCCATGATCGCGACCACGATCATGATCTCGACCAGCGTGAAGCCGGCGCGGCGGCCGGCGCGGGGGGCGAAGCCAGGGGGGAGCATCGGGG
>JBDQIL010000025.1:0-11820 GCA_040264415.1 Myxococcota bacterium | reverse complement strand
CGCGTTCGTGCGGGCCGCCCTGCCCCGCCGCGCCGAGGCGCTCACCGCCCCCGCGCTCACCGCCGCCGCCGGCCGGTACCTGGTGGACGAGCTCGCGGTCGAGCGGCCCCGCTTCGTGGTGGGCCCCGACGCGCTGGCGCGGGTCGAGGCCCTGCAGGCCCTGCTCGACGCCCACGGCGCCCGGGCCGAGCTCGACGCCGATCTCGAAGCGCTTGACGGCGCCCTCGACGAGGCCCTCGATCTCGCCCGGGGGTGGCTCGAGGCCCAGGCCGCCCAGACGTCGCCCGACAGCCCCCACCGCTCGGGCGACGCCGACCTCGAGGCGGCCGTGTTGCTGGTCACGGGCCGGCGCCTCGACCGCGAGCCCGCCCACGTGCAGACCGCCGCCACCATCCCCGGCCTGCTGGGGCAGCACCCGCGCATCACCGAGCGCGCGCTCCAGCTGCGTCTCGACACCTTCCTCGACCGGCTCGCTCGCTTCCGCGCGCAGCGCGTGCCGGGCTTCCGCGCCTACCAACGAGCCCGCCACGCGCTGCTCGCAGCCGAGACCGCCCGCCTGCGCGTGGGCGAGTTCAAGCCGCGGGTGATGACCACCTTCGTGCGCAACCAGCTCATCGATCAGGTCTACCTGCCCATCATCGGCGACAACCTGGCCAAGCAGGTGGGCGCCGCCGGGGCCAGCCGCCGCACCGACACGATGGGCCTGCTGCTGCTCATCTCACCGCCCGGCTACGGCAAGACCACGCTCATGGAGTACGTCGCCAGCCAGCTCGGCGTGGTCTTCATGAAGGTCAACGGCCCGAGCCTGGGCCATGACGTGACCAGCCTCGATCCCGCCGAGGCGCCCAGCGCCACGGCCCGCCAAGAGGTGGAGAAGATCAACCTGGCCTTCGAGATGGGCAACAACGTCATGCTCTACCTCGACGACATCCAGCACACCCACCCCGAGCTCCTCCAGAAGTTCATCTCGCTGTGTGACGGCACCCGACGCATCGAGGGCGTGTGGAATGGCAAGACCCGCACCTACGACCTGCGGGGCAAGAAGTTCTGCGTGGTGATGGCCGGCAACCCCTACACCGAGTCGGGCGACAAGTTCCAGGTGCCCGACATGCTGGCCAACCGCGCCGACACCTACAACCTGGGCGACATCCTGGGCGGCCGGGCCGACCTCTTCGCGCTGTCGTATGTCGAGAACTGCGTGACCTCGAGCGCGACCCTGGCGCCCGTCGGGGCGCGGGCGCCGGACGACCTGCACCGCTTCGTGCGGCTGGCGCAGGGCCACGGCGTCGACGACGCCGCCTTCCAGGCCGACTGGGCGGCGGGGGATCGGGCCGAGATCGTGAGCGTGCTGAAGAAGCTGTTCGTGTGTCGCGACACGCTGCTGAAGGTCAACCAGGCCTACATCGCGTCGGCCGCCACCGACGAGCGCGCCCGCACCGAGCCGCGCTTTCAGCTGCAAGGCTCCTACCGGAACATGGCCAAGCTCGCCGAGAAGGTCGTCCCCGCGATGAACGACGCCGAGCTCGAGCAGATGGTCGTCGACCACTACACCGGAGAGGCCCAGACCCTCACGAGCGGCGCCGAGGCCAACCTGCTCAAGCTCGCCGAGCTGCGGGGCACGCTCACCGACCCCCAAGCCGCGCGGTGGGCCGCCATCAAAGACGCCTTCGGCCGAGCGCAGTTGCTGGGCGGCGCGGGTGACGACGACCCCGTGGCCCGCGTCACCGCGACCCTGCTCACGCTGCAGCAAGAGCTGCGCGGCATCGCCACCAGCCTCGCGGCCCCCTCCCCCCTCCAGCCCGGCCTGGGGGAGCTGAACGACGAGGTGCGAGAACTGCGCGCGATCTTCGAGGAGGCGCCGCGCATCGACACCGCGATGGAGCGCCTGAGCGGCGCGCTCACGCGGCTGGCCAAGGCGCCTCGCGCCGCGCCCGCGCCCGCACCGAGCCAAGCCACAGCGGCCGCTCCACCCGGCCGCGACTGGTTCACCCCGCACCTCGAGATGTCCGCCGAGGCCGACCTCGTGCTGCGCCACGCGGTTCTCCTCGAGGTGCAGCGCGCGCTGGTCACCCACGCCCGCATGCAGCAAGGGGCGGGCCACGACCAGCTCAAGCAGGGCGACCTCGTGCTGTCGGGGGTGCTGCCGGTCATGCAGCTGCTCGCCGAGCGGCTCACCGGGCTGGCGAACACCTACGTGGGCGCCGATCAGCGGGGCGCGTTCCTCGACGCGCTCCGCCGCAGCGTCGCCACGGCCATCCGCGACCTCTCCACCGAGACCGGCCAGGCCATCGACGCGCCCGAGGTGGGCCTGCCACCAGCCGAGGGGTAGCGTCGGGGGCCCGCAGCGCGCCGCCGACGCCTCGCAACGGGGCCCCATCCTCACCCGGTCTGCCCCGTGCCCCCTCTCCACAGAATCGTCGTGCTCGGCAACTCCGGCGCCGGCAAGTCCACACTGGCGAGGGCCCTCGCCGCGCGGCTCGACCTCACCCACCTCGACCTCGACACCGTGGCCTGGGTGCCGGGCGAGGTCGCGGTCGCGCGCAGCGACGCGTCGATGCGTGCCGCCCTCGCAGCCTTCGTGTCCTCCACGCCACGATGGGTCGCCGAGGGCAGCTACGCCGACCTGACCGAGGCCCTGTCGCTGCACGCCCAGGCGATGGTGCACCTCGATCCGCCGCTCGACCGGGTGCTGACCCACCAGGCGGCGCGCCCGTGGGAGCCCCACAAGTACGCCGACCCCGCTGAACAGGCCCGGCGTCTGCCCGCCCTGCTCGACTGGACCCGCCGCTACGCCGACCGCACCGACGCGTTCGGCCGCGCCGCGCACCGGCGCGTGATCGAAGGCTTCAGCGGGCTCACGGTGGTGGCAGAGACAGCCGAGCAGGCCGCCCAGGGCCTGGGGACGACGCCGGGCTGATCGGCGGCGGGGCCGCGTCGGCAGCGAGCCCCCCAAGCCCCCCGCCGGTGCAGCACCCGGGCCCCCTGCACCGCGGCGCCGAGGCGCGGCGCGTCGGGCTACAGTGCCGCGGCGCCTCCGACCCGCCCCGCACGCGGCGTGATCCGCCACAGGGCCGCGCAGCACGACGCCACCGACATGGGCGACCGCATCGACGCCCTGCTGGCCGAGGGCGACTGAGGCCCGGCCGCAGTAGAAGAGACCCTGGCGCCGTACGTCCGAGCCCGCGACCCGGAGACTCCATGCCCCGCCTGTCCGCCCTCTGCCTCGTGCTGCTCTCTGGATGCGCCACCGCCGGCGGCACCGGCACCCGAAACGCCGCCGCGGGCACCTGCGCGCCCGACGCCGGCTGGCCCGACACCCCCGACCTCGACGCCACCATCGACGATCTGCGGGCCGAGGCCCGCCTCCCCGGCCTCGCGGTGTGCGCGCTCGTCGACCGCGAGGTGGTGTGGTGCGGCGGCTACGGCACCCTGCGTGGCGACGGCGGCGGGCCGGTCACGCCCGACACCCCCTTCTTGATGGCGTCGGTCTCGAAGCTGATCACGGCCACGGCCGTGCTTCAGCTCGCCGAACAGGGCGACCTCGACCTCGACGCCGATCTCGACGCCGAGATGCCCTTCACGCTGGAGCACCCCGACGCCCCCGGCTCGCCCATCACGGCCCGCGCAGCCCTGGCCCACGTGGCCGGCATCGCCGACAACGACCGGGTGATGGACGACTGGTACTGGACCGGCGAAGACCCCGACCTGCCCTTGGACCAGCTCATCGAGGGCTACTTCGACCCCGACGGGCTCTACTACGACGCGGACCGCAACTTCCTAGGGGGCGGCCCCGAGAATATCAACGAATACAGCAATATGGGCTACGCGCTGCTCGGGCAGGTGGTCACCGAGGTGGCCGGTGACGACTTCGCCGCGGTCAGCCGCGCGCGCATCTTCGAGCCGCTGGGCATGGCCCACACCAGCTGGCGCCTCGCCGACCTCGACGCCGACACGCTGGCGGTGCCCACGAGCTGGTCGGGCGGCGGCTGGGAGGACCACGGCCACACCACCTACGGCGACTACCCGAACGGCGGCCTCCGCAGCAGCGCCTGCGACATGGGGCGCTTCCTGTCGGCCATGGCCCAGGGGGGCGCCCTCGACGGCGCCCGGGTGCTCGACGCCTCCACCTTGTCGGCCGCCATGCAGCCCGCCTGGCCATCGCTCGACGACACCCAAGGGCTGGGCTGGTACCAGGAGGATCTCGGCGAGCGCGACCTCTGGATCGGCCACAGCGGCGGCGAGGCGGGCGTGGCCACCGACCTCTTCATGCACCCCTCCGGCGACCTGGGCATCGTGCTGCTCGCCAACGGCGACTGGGACCGCGAGCAGCCGATCTTCGACATCGAAGACGCCGTGGTGGCCTGGGCCAAGCGGCAGTAGCCGGCCGCGCACCCAGGCCCGCTCAGGCCGTGCGCAGCCGGGCCACACAGTCGCGAAAGGCCCGCCCGATGCGCGTCTGGTCGCGGATCATGGCGAGCTGCGGCCAGGTGGCGCGCTCGCCCTCGGCGATGAACACGTCGAGGTCGGCCGGGCTGGGGTTCACCGCGATCTTGCTGAGCAGGTCCCACCGAAAGCGGGGGTGGATGTCGATGTCGCCCCGGTAGTCTTGCGAGACCAGCGCCTGGGCGCGGTCGGCGAGCTGGCCCAGGGGCCCGCGGCTGCGCCGGGTGGCCCGGGTGGCGATCTCGGCGGCGTAGGCGCCCTGGGTGCGCAGGGCCGCGCCGGTGAGCGCGACGGTGGTGGACCACAGCCCGCGACGACCCTGGTGCCACACGAAGGGCACCACGTGGGGGTTGGTCTGGCTGGCGATGAAGTGGTTGACGTTGTGCAGCCGCGCCAGCCGCAGTTTCGGCAGGTCGCCATACAGCGAGCCATCGACCCACCGCTCGGAGGGGATGTAGGGCACCCGGCGCCCGCGCTCGTCTCGCTGCTCGAGCACCACCGGCGGGAAGAGGCCCGGCAGCGCGCTCGACGCCAGCGCCGCCGACGCGACCAGCACGTTGGGCGCGGTCAGGTGCGAGAGCACGCGGGGCTTCTGGCGGGTGCGGGTGGGCGACACCGAGATGTTGAGGGCCCGGCCCGAGCGGGCGAAGGCCTCGGCGAAGGTGAGCTCGCCGACGTTGTGGTGCAAGACCTCGAGCAGCTGAGCGGGGTCGAGCCACGCCTTCTGGCCGAAGGCGGCCCGCAGGCCCACCGGCTTCAAGCCGTCGAGGCGCATCTGGTCGGGGTTGGCGAACAGCTCGGCCAGCTCGGCGTCAGAGCGCGCGCCGATGCCGGCAGCGACCATGGCCCCGGTGGACGACCCCGACAGGATGTGCGGCAGCAGGTCGGCCTGGAAGAGGGCCTTGATCACGCCGATGTGGAAGAAGCCCCAGGTGGCGCCCCCGGACAGCATGAGGGCCGACCGGCCGTACACCCGCCAGGCGCGCTCGAAGCGGGCGCGCTTGGCGGCCGTGGAGAGCCCGGGGATGGGCGTGTCGCACAGCCAGCCCAAGCAGATCTCGACCTCCTCGAGGTAGGCCTCCACCAGCCGCTTGGTGCCGGCCAGCGCCCAGCCGTAGAGCTCGGGCGCGGTCAGGTCGGAGAGGTGCCGCGCGACGCTCTCGGTCAGAAAGCGCGCCAGCTCGACGCCCTCCCCCGCTGCCCGCAACCGCCGCAGCCGCGTGAGCTCACCGCGCAACAGCGTGGCGTCGTAGTGCTCGTCGTCGTCGGCGTCGCGCCAGGCGTCCATGCCGGTGACGCGGTCGTGCTCCTCGGCGGCTTGCTGCCACGCCTCGGCGCTGTCGGCCTCGGCGAGCGCAGAGAGCGCCCGGCGCAGATCGTCGGGCAGCCGGCGGGAGCGGTGGAGCGGGCGAGCCATGGTGAGGGGTCTAATCCGCGGGGACGACGCCGGGGTGCGCCCACCGGTAGCCGCCGGTGCGCCAGGGGGGCAGCGCCTGCCCGCGCGCCTGCGCGATCACCTGCAGCAGCTCGTGCAGGCTGTGGGCGGTGCCGCCATACAGGATGTGACCGCCCACCGGAAAGACCGGGGAGTGGTGGAGGACGCCGTCCCAATCCCAGGGCAGGGCGTCGAGCGCGTCAGCCGACAGCATCGCGCCCACGTCGAGGGTGAGGATCTCGGCGACCTCGCCCGGCTCCGGCACCAGCGGGCCGTCGGCGACCGCCGCCACCGTGGGCACCAGGCGGTAGTCCGACGTGTAGAGCGGCATGGCCGACAGGTGTCCCAGCACCCGAACGCGGTCGGGGTGCAGCCCGATCTCTTCGTGGGCTTCGCGCAGCGCGGTCTGGGTGAGGTCGGCGTCTCCCGGCGACCGCTTGCCGCCCGGAAACGACACCTCACCGGCGTGCTCGCGCAGCCGGGGCGCCCGCAGGGTGGCCAAGGCCAGCAGGCGCCCGTCCCGCCACAGCAGCGGCAGCAGCACGCCGGCCCGGCGGTGGTTGCGGCGGCCCGGCAGCGCGGGGATGTCCTGGAGCGGCCAGCCCCGCAGCGCGGCGGCCAGCCCGTCCGGGTCGATCACCGACAGGGCGGCCTCACGACATGATCGCGGGGACGGTCTGCTGCCCGGGGAAGTTCACCCCGAGCGTGGCCAGCAGCGAGCCACACACCGCCTCTTCGCCCGGCGGCAGCCGCGGGTCGGAGAACAGCGGGTCTTCGCCCGGCTCGACGTCATCGAAGGGTGTCGGCTCGCCAGAGTCAGCCTCGAAGCCGCACAAAAATCCGTTGTTGGGATCGGCCACGCCCAGCGTGCGGTTGCCCCGCAGCATCGGGCTCACGACCAGCATGCCGTTGTTGAGGTGGTGGCCGGTGCCGAAGCCGCCGCCCACATCCCACTTGTCACGCCCGAACTCGGTGGCGAACACGAACATCGTGCGGTCCCACAGGCTGGTGCCGGTGGGTTCGCCGTCGGCGTCGAAGAACTCGGCGGTCTGAAGCAGCCCGGCCAGCCGGCTCGCCACGTCGAGCTGGCGATCCCAGTGGGCGGCCTGGGCGCTCCGGTGGTTGGTGTGCGAGTTGTCGAAGGCCAGGAAGCCGTCGGTGCCGGGGTCGGTCACGGTCACGGCGCACGAGGTGCCGGTCTGCAGCAGCAGGTAGGCGAGCGCCGCCTGGGCCTGGAAGGGGTCGTCGGCCCGCCCGCTGGTGGACACGGGGAAGGCCCGCGGCAGCGCGTCGAGCACCCGATCGGCCTGCTCGCTCGCCGTGAGTCCGTACCGGGAGATCGGGAAGAGGTCGCCGAGATCGGGCACGAAGAGCAGCCGCTGAACGAGATCACGGGCCTCGAGGGCGGCGTCGGACCCCCGCCGCGCCAGCAGGATCTCCTGCCGCCGACGGCTGTTCGAGAAGGTCTGGGCGAACGGGGTGCGCGCCTCGAGCTGGGTGTCGCGGAAGGCCCGCGCTTGGGCCATCAGCGCGGCCTGCGCGTCGGGATCTTGCAGCCCAGCGCCGCCCATCGGCAGCACGCCGGCGTAGCCGTGGGTGGACAGCGGGAAGACCACCGGGTTGGTGACCACCTGGCCACGGTGTCGCGGCTCGACCGACGGGTCGCTGCCCTGCGCCGCGTAGCCGCCCTTGCCCATGTTGACGTTGGGAAGGGCGCGATCGCCGCCGTAGGTCTCGGCCACCAGCTCGGCCATGGTGCGGCCTCGCAGGGCGTCGCGGCCCGACACCCACCGCTGCTGGGCGGCCTGGTGGTTCACCGAGCTGGACTGGGTGGCCATCACCAGCATCTCGTCGCGGAAGCGCGACAGGAAGCTGCGGGGGCCGTCGCGGTCGACACAGCGGATGTTGGAGCCGTCGGGCTGCCAGGTCGGGTGCGACAGCACCGTGCCGCGGCCGGCCACGGTGAGCGCCTCGCTGGTGTCGACCGGCATGAAGGCGTCCATCATGCTGGCGCCGCCAAAGCAGCCGAAGACCACCAAGAACCGTGGGTCGTCGGGGTCGCTCGCGCGCGCCAGACGCGCCCCGAAGGGCAGCGTCGCGGACAGGCCGCCGGCCGCGCCGGTGGCGAGGAGGGCCTGCAAGAGCTGTCGGCGGGTGGGCATGGTCAGTACAGGAGGTGTTCGGTGGAGGTGGCCAGCGCGAAGCAGAGCATGACGCCCCAGTCGCCGTTGTCGCCGCCCGCAGACACGGCGCTGGCGTGCAGCGCGCGCGCCTCGGTGAGCTCCCAGGCGGCGGGGTCGCGCGCCAGCAGCCGGCGCCACAGGGCCGTGGCCTGGGCGTCGGCCTGGGCGTCGGTCAGGGTGTCGGAGTCGAGCGGCATCTCGACGAAGACCACGGGCCCGTCCTCGCCCGAGCGGTCTTTCTCCAGCCGGTTGTGACAGGCCTGGAGCACCACCCGCTCGAAGGTCAGCCCGGTCGTGACGGTCCACCAGGTGATGGGCTCGTACAGCGCGTGGTCGATGCTGGTGCCGCCCAGCTGCGCGGTGTGCAGCCGGGTGCAGTCGAAGTTGCCGGCCTCGCGGCAGACCTCGGCCCGCGTGAGCTCGAGGGCGCCCTCGAGGTCGAGCGAGAGCTGCCGCCAGCGCTTCATGCGCAGGTCGGCGCGGCTCGCGGGCGCGTAGGCCGCCGACTCGGCGTCGTCGGCCGCGGCGCCCGTGTCGGCGGGCGGCGTGGGCGTGTCGGCGTTGAAGACGAAGGTGCAGCCGGTGGAGGCCAACCCCACCAGCGCCATCCCACAGAGCCGATGAAGGAGGCGGCTCATGGCGCACCGTACGCGTCGAGGGTGACCATCTCGGCCAGCAAGGCCTCGACGTTGCGCCCGTTGTCGCGGAAGCTGGTCCACAGCTGCTCGAAGACCTCGTCTTCGCACGAGTACGGGTCGCGGTGGAAGATCTGCCGCCAGAAGGTGCGCGTGGTGTGCTGGGCGAAGGCGTCAGAGGCCACCGCGGTGGCCACCCAGGCCTCGGGGCCGTCGATGGGCTCGCCGAACATCCAGCCGTCGGTGGTGGGGATGGTGTCGGTGGCTCGGTCGGGCTGGTAGGTGGCCGTGGTGCCGCCCTCGAGGTCGATGCCGTTGTACCGGACCCACGGGTAGCTCAGACCGTCGAGGGTGGAGTGGCAGCTCGCGCACCCCTCTTGCCAGACGCCCTTGTCATCGACGTCGCGAGGCGACGGCCAGGCCAGCTCGCCGTCGAGCTCGTCCACCGGAAACAGGCCCTGCGAGCGGGCGATGTCGAGCCCGAGCAGCCGCTTGTACCAGTGCGCGGCCAGGGTGCGCGGCATGTCGGCGAACATGATGCGCATGGCCAGCGAGTAGCGGGTGGTGAGCACGCCGAAGCGGTCTTCGGCGGCGAGGGGTTGGGCGTAGGCCTCGCCGTCGTTCCGGGGCTCGTCGATGGCCACGAGCAGGCCGCTGCCCGCCGGCTGCTCCACCACCAGGTACTGGGCGGTCATGACCTCGGCCGCGTCGCGCTCGTCGCTCATGGCGTAGGCGTAGAGCTTGAGGTCCCAGGTCCAGTTGCCGAGGATGTTGAGGTCGGTGGACGGGCCCGTGGGCTCGATGACGCCGACCGCCACCTCTTGCAGCATCTCGGCCCAGTAGGGCGAGTCGAGGCAGAGTTGCAGGGTGTCGCGCAGCTCACCACGCTGGTTGGTGTGGACCCGAAAGGCCTGCACCTCGTCGTACCGGGGGCTGCGCCCGCAGAAGTCGAGCAGCACGCGCCGCCAGGCGAACTCGGGGTCGTAGCTGCCCACGTCGTACAAGGCGTTTTCGCCTGGCGCCTGCTCGGCGCACTCGGACTCGACCGAGCTGTCGAAGCCCGGCTCGGTGCCGAGCAGGATCTCGTCGATGTTCGACACGCCGTCGCTGTCGCTGTCGAGGTCTTCGACGGCCGCCAGCGCGCCCGGCAGGTCTTCGACGAAGGGCACCGATCCGTCGCGCATCGACACGATGTCGAGGCCGTAGGCGTTGTGCGACGGCGGGCCGGCCAGCGAGTGACAGGTGGCGCACCGGGCGGGGCCGCCCGCACACGCCGGGGCGTCGGGGTATTCGACGCAGAAGATCGCGGGGGCCTCGGGGCGGGCGTGGGCCAGCCCGGTCAGCAGCGCGAGGATGGTGGAAGCAGCCAGCATCTCAGAAGGTCAGTCCGTCGGGGGCGCAGATGCCAAAGCCGCCGTAGTCGAGGCACTCTTGCCCCGACGGGCAGACCGCAGCGGAGGGCACACAGAGCAGCACGCAGAGCGGGTGCTCGAAGCCGTACTCGGTGGTGTCGAAGCACAGGGGCGTGACGCCTTCGAGCTCGTCGGGGGCCTCGGGGCAGTCGCCCGAGTCGCACCACGGCAGGCAGAGGCCGTTGTCGATGCCCAGCAGGCTGCCACCGAAACAGTCGGTATCAGCCGGACAGTCGGGGCCGGCCTCGAGCGGGTGCGTGCAGGTGCCGTAGGCGCCGGCCGAGCCCAGCTCTTCGCCCGCGCAGACCCGCCCCATCGTCTCGGTGCGCTGGCAAGCGAGGTCGTCGGGGCAGGTGTCGGGCTCGCCGCAGGTGCGGGCGCAGCGGCCGTTCGGCGTGCAGAAGGCGTCGATGCCATCGACCACGCCGCAGGTCTGGGCCTGCGCGTCGGCCGACGCGTCGGGGTCGCAGGCCGGGGCGCAGTAGGGCGTGGCGTAGCCGGGGACCGTGGTGCAGGCCTCGCCCGCGCCGCACGACGCGTCGGTCACGCAGGTGGTGTAGGCCGCTTGCAGCGGAGCAGGTGGCAGGGCCGCGGCGCCGCCCGAGTCCACGATGGCCGACGGTGAGACACCGTCCGAGACCTCCGCGTCACCCAGGCTGCCGCACGCCATCATGGCGAGGAAGAGCAGCACGGCCTGCATCGTAGCGCAAGAACTGCGGCCTGGTGTGCTTTCAACCCGGATGCGCGCCCTCGCCTTCGACGTCGGCTGACAGGTCGAAGCGCGGGTTGACCACCTTCAAGCGCGCCTTCAGGTCTGCTTGCACCAGCCGCCGGAGCCCCAGAGCGCCATCGCTGTCGGGATCGGTCTGGCGGATCCGTCGGGTGAGCTCGAGCTCGAGGGAGCGCAGCACCTGGTGGCGCTCGTCGCGGGTCTCGAGCCCGATGGGGACCGTGGCGTCGAGGGCGGTGGCCAGTCGCACCACCTGGTCTTCGTCGCGGGCCTCCTCGTCGATCAGCTCTCGGGCGACCGTCGCGACGAGGTGGGCGGCGATGCGGACCCGAAAGGCCAGCCCGCGGTCGGCCACCTCCGGCACGACGTCCTGGGCCAGGAAGCCCGCCACGGCCTGCAAGAGCACGTTTCGATCGGGGAGGTTCTGCATCTCAGCCTCGGGCGCGCGGGTGGAGCACGGGCAGGTCGGGGGGGCCGCGGTCGAGCAGCCGCAAGGCCTCCCACGCCATCTCGGCGACCCGCCGGGGGATGGCCAACATCTCGATGTCGCCAGAGCGGCCCATCATGTATCGGAGGCCTTGGTAGACGGCGCCGGTGCCCCAGCGCAGGTTGGCCGCGATCTCCCACCAGTGCGCCGCGGCCGGATCGACGGGCACCCCCGCCGCGTCGGCGTAGGCCTGGTAGAAGTCGGCGCGCGTGGCCAGACCGCCAGCGGGGCGGGCCAGCGCGCCGAAGCGCCAGTCGCGCATGCACAGCCAGCCGAGATCGTCCATGGGATCACCCCAGCGGGTGAACTCCCAGTCGAGCACCGCCACGAGGCCCTCGGGGCCGACCACGAAGTTGCCGGTTCGGAAGTCTCCGTGAACCAGCGTGACGCGCGGCCCCGGGGGGCGGTGCCGCTCGAGCCACGACCAGGCCAGCTCGAGGCCCGGCTGCGGCTCGGGGAGCTGGTCGAGGGTCTCGCGCAGGCCGTCGAGCGTGG
>JBDQIL010000024.1:0-11964 GCA_040264415.1 Myxococcota bacterium | reverse complement strand
GGCCCAGGCCGAGCCGGCGCAGCCCCAGCCGGCGCGGCGTGGCGGTGTCGCGTACGTGCCGGCTCATGGGGCCTGTCCGGGGTCGCCGATCTGCGCGCCGTCGGCGCCGACCGTGAGGGTGACCACCGATCCCACCGGCAACGCGGTGGGGTCGGGGGCGTCAGCCGAGGGCCAGGCGGGCAGCGCCTGGTTCGAGGCCACCGTGCCGAAGGTGTCGACCAGCGCGACGAAGATCCCGAGCTCGGCGCCTTCGGGGGGCAGGCCCTCGGGGGCCAGCGAGGTCCAGGGCAGGCGCAGCTCGAGCCCGCCCCGGGTCGCCCCGACCGAGCCCGCGTCGCGGGCCGGGCCGCCGTCGGCGCGGTTGCCGTCGTCGATGATGAGGGTGGCGTCGAGCCACCACAGGTCGTCGGCCTCGCCGTTGGGTGGGCGGAACAGGCGCAAGCCGCCGCCGCTGGTGAGCACGCCGGCCCGCACGGGCTCGCCGGCCACGCTCACCGCGGCCGCGTCGAAGCCGAGGCCCTCGAGGGTGGGCGCGACGACCAGCCGGCTCAGCAGCGCGTCTGCCCGCCCGTCGGGGTCGCTGAGCCCGAACTCGGCCCCGACCCCCGTGCCCGCGCCGAAGTCGAGGTCGACGTAGACCACCACAGCGTTGGCGTCGCCGTCGAAGGCGCCGTCGACGCCGACCCACAGGCCCTCGCGGTCGGCCGCCACCCGCAGCCCGTCGAGCTGGTTGTAGCCGGCGCCGAAGTCGGTCTCTCGGGTCTGCGTGACCACGACCGGGCCCAGGTCGTCGAGCTGGCCGTCGGCGATGCGCTCGTCGGGCGGGGCCACCACGTCGTCTCCGGTGACCGACGCGGCCAACGCGGCGTAGACCCAGCGGTGGTCGAGGCGCCCCTCGGGCAGGGCGGCCATCTGGTCGGCCACCTCGCCCCAGGCCCACAGGCCCACGTCGGCGTTGGTGTGGTCGAACCAGCGCCAGGTGACGGGCGGGACCTCGCCAGCCGGCGTGTCGGCGAGCACCTGCAGGCCGCCGGTCTCGTGGTCGGCGGTGACCACCACGCCGCCGGGGCGGTCGGGTAGCAGCGCCACGCGCTCGAGCGCCCGGGCCACGGCCGCGTCGAGCGCGACCGTCTCGGTGATCGCCAGGCGCGCCTGGTTGAGGTGGCTGGCGTGGTCGATGCGGGCCCCCTCGAAGACCAGCAGCATGCCGTCTGGGTCGCCCTCGAGGTGGTCGAAGGCGACGTCGACCAGCTCGGCCTGGCTCAGGGTGACGGCGGGGTCGCGATCGACCTCGAAGGGCATCGGGCCTGAGCTGATCAGCCCCACCAGGGGGCGGCCATCGGGGGTCGCTGCGCGCAGGTCGGCCGCCGTCGATACCACCTGAGCGGCCTCGACATCGAGCAGGGGCAGGACCGGGCCGGCGCCCCCCCCCACCAGCAGGTCGGGCAGCGCGCCCGGGAGCGCGCCGGTGAGCGCCTCTCCGTCGTGGCGGTCGCCCGCGTGCAGCAGGAACGAGGCGGGGGTGGCGCCCAGGACCGTGTCGGTGGTGACCACGCCCACCGCCATGCCGCGCCGGGTCGCGAGGTCGAGGAGGGTGGTGAGGGCCTCGCCGTCGGGGCCTTGTGCGATCACCCCGTTCGGCACCCGCTGGCCGGTGGCGAGCGTGGTCGCCGCCGCCGCCGAGTCGGTGAAGCCCGAGATCGACGCGGTCTTCGACCGACGCTGGAGGGGGGCGGCGCTCAAGGTGAGGCCGTCGCGGTCGCCGGTGGCGACGAGGCCGGCGGCCGCGACGTGCTCGAAGCCCATCCCGTCGCCGATGAAGAGAACCACCACGGGCGGGGGGCCATCGTCTTCGTTGGTCCCGCCGCTGTCGCCTCCGTCCAGCCCGTCTGCGCCATCCGCTCCGTCGGCGGAGCCGGTCTCGGCCTCGGCCTCGGGGTCGCCCCCGCCGGGCGCTGCGGTCGGGGCATCGGAGGGAGCGCAAGCCGCGATGAACAGGACGAGATGGAGGAGGTGCATTGGGGGACTCTACCGCCCTCACGGCCCCACTGTCATGCTTCTGCCAATCCGCGCTTGTCTGCGCTCGTGGAGTAGCGGAGGACGAGCGTTCCGATCTAATCTACCAACAACCCCGCTGAGGTCACACCATGCAACGCTTTTCCGTGTCCGTCGCCCTGCTGCTCGCGGCTTGCGCGCCCTCGACTGCCAAGACCGAGGGCGTCGATGACGGCTCGGAGGGGAGCAGCGTCGGCGTAGACGACGGCGCCGACGGGACGGTCGACGGCGCCGACGGCGCCGACGGCGACGACATCCCCGACTCCGAGCGCGACGACGACGGCGATGGCGTGGTGGCGGCCGACGACTGCGACGACGACGACCCCTCGTCCTTCCCGGGCGCCGACGAGAGCTTCGACGGGGCCGACAACGACTGCGACGGTTGGGTGGACGAGGTCGAGGTCTGCGCCACGCCAGAGGCGACCATCCAGGAGACCGCCGACGCCGCGCCCGACGGCGCCACCGTCCTGATCTGCGCGGGCGTCTGGCCCGAGCAGCTCGTGCTCGACGGCCGGGTGCTGCTGCTCGCCGGCGAAGAGGGCGCCGAAGCCACCACCGTGACGGGCGAGGGCGCGGGCACGCCGCTCTCGGTGAGCGGCGGCGACATCGGCGTGGTCGGCCTGACGCTGGCCGACGGCGTGGGCGACTTGGGCGGGGCGCTGTCCTGCCAGGCCGCCACCCTCTCGGTCTCCGAGAGCGTGCTCTCGGGCTCGTCGGCCGAGACCGGCGGCGGCCTGGGCGCGGCCAACTGCGAGCTCGCGATCTCCGACACCGCGGTGAGCGGAAACGTGGCGGTGGGCCAGGGCGGAGGCATCTTCACCAACCGCTCCAACGGCACCCTCGAGCGAGTGACCGTCGAGGGCAACGTCGCCGACGAGGGCGGCGGCGCCTTCCTCTTCGAGGGCACCATCGACGTGACCGACGCCGACTTCCTGGCCAACGAGGCCCTCACGGTCGCCGAAGACGCCTGGGGCCCGGGCGGCGGCGGCGGCGGGCTCTGGTCGGGCGCGCACGGCACCGTCGAGGGCAGCCGCTTCGTGGGCAACCACAGCGGGTACCACGCCGGGGGCGCCTACTTCTACCGGGGCGACCCCGAGGTGCGGGGCAACACCTTCGACGCCAACACCTGCGGCGAAGACGGCGCGGGCGTCTACTTCAACTACAGCACCGCCCAGATCATCGGCAACACCATCACCAACAACGTGGCGGCCGACGACGCGGGCGGGTTGCGGCACTACATCGGCAGCAGCCGCATCGAGGGCAACACCATCATCGGCAACTCGGCCGGCGACGACGGGGGCGGGGCCAAGATGTCCCACTCCGAGCACGAGTTCTTCGACAACGTTCTCGAAGACAACGTCGCGGGCGACGCGGGCGGCGGCCTCGAGCTCGACAACGACAGCTCGCACGTCTCGGGCTGCACCTTCCGGGGCAACCAGGCCTACCGGGGCGCTGGGCTGCACAACTGGCGCACCGAGACCACCTTCACCATCGAGTCGTCCACCTTCATCGGCAACACCGCGACCGACTGCGGCGGCGGGCTGAGCTTCGACAACAGCCCCCACCGCATCACGGTGCGGGACCTCTGGATCGAGGGCAACGCAGCCAACGACGGCGCGGGCCTCTGCACCGACCGCATCTACCGCTCCCCCGCAGACGTCGGCGGCGTCGAGGGCTACTTCCAAGACACCATCCTCGCCATCTCCAACGTCGGCTTCACCGGGAACGTGGCCGGCGACGACGGCGGCGCGGTCTACGTCCGCGCGGGTCAGGTCACCCTGGTCAACGTCACGATGGCCGACAACGCGGGCCCGGGCGCCAGCGCCATGGCGGTCAAGGGCAGCGCGGTGGGCCTCTCCAACAGCATCCTGTCGGAGAACGTCGATGGGGCGGCGCTGCTGGTGGAGGACACCGAAGACGGCGCCGGCTCGATCGCCGTGAGCTACTCCGACCTCTGGGGCAACGACGGCGTGGCCACTGGCATGGACGACCCCACCGGTGCCGCAGGCAACATCAGCGGCGACCCCCGGCTGGGCTCCAGCCTCGAGTTGCTGAGCGGCAGCGCCGCCATCGACGCGGGCGACCCCGCGATCGACGACACCGACGGCTCGCGCAGCGACATGGGCATGTACGGGGGTCCCGGTGCACCGTAGAACCCTCGCGACAGCCGCAGCATCGGCCCTGATGGTTGGTTGTTCGCCGAACTTCGAAGAAGGCGACTCGGGAGGCCCGGGCGCGGAGGGCCCCGCGGACGGCGCTGACGGCGCCGACGGCGGCACCGTGACCGTGAGCCTTCACATCAACGAGCTGATGGCCAGCAACGGGAGCCTCACCCTCGATCCCGACGACGACGAGGCCACCCCCGACTGGATCGAGCTCTACAACGCCGGCTCGGTGGACGTCTCCCTCGAGGGCCTCACCATCACCGACGACCTCGAGGTCCCCGATCTGCACACGCTCGGCGACGTCACGGTGCCGGCCGGCGGCTTCGTGGTCCTGCTCGCCGACGGCGCGCCCGACCGCGGCCCCACCCACCTCGGCTTCCAGCTGAGCTCGGAGGGCGAGGCGGTCGGGCTGTACGGGCCCGACGGCGCCCCGCTCGACCGGGTGACCTTCGCCGACCTCGGCGCCAGCCAGGTGGCGGGCCGCCTCCCCGACGGGGGCACGCTCTCCATGCTGAGCGGGCCGACCCCCGGCGAGACGAACACCACCGCCGAGGCCCTTTGATGCTCGCCCTCTTGATCGCCCTGTCCTGCGCCCCAGTCTCGGGGAGCGGTGAGATCTCCAGCGACGACCCCGCCGCGGTCGGTGACACCGACGGCTCCGACTCGACGACCGAGGTGGTCCTGGCCACCGACACCGGCACCGACTCGGTGACCGGCCAGGGCGGCCCGCCCACCGACAGCGAGGTCTTGTTCGACGAGGCCAGCCTGCCGGTCTTCGAGCTGACCGTCTCCGACGACGCGCTGCAAGACCTCGCCGACCAGCCCTACGAGTGGACCACGGCCTCGTTGACCCACGACGGCCGCACCTACGGGCCCATCGGCATCCGCACCAAGGGCGAGAACTCCTGGCGGCCGTTCGCCGAGAAGTCGTCGGTCAAGCTCGACTTCAACCGGTACGAGGGTGGCCCGGACCGCTTCTACGGGATGAAGGGCCTGACCTTCAACGCCATGAACGAAGACCTCAGCATGATGCACGAGCGGGTGGCCTACCGGGTCTACCGCGAGACCGGGGTGCCGGCCGTGCGCGCCCACCACGCGGTGCTCTACCTCAACGGCGAACTGTACGGCCTCTTCGTCATGCTCGACACCGTGGACGACCAGTTCCTGGCCCGCAATTTCGACGACCCCACCGGGTCGATGTGGGAGCAGCACGACGGCGACTTCACCGACGACTACGTGATGAACAACACGTACTTCCAGCACGAAGAGGGCGAAGACGACCGGGCCATCCTGCAGTCTCTCGCCGACGCGCTCGAGGGCTCGGGCGACGCCGCGGTCGACGCCGCCGACGCCTACATCGACTGGGGCGCGTTCCACCGGTACTGGGCGGCGGGCTCGGTCGTCATGAACTTCGACGCCTACCCCTTCCGCTTCGCCGGCGACGACTGCCACGTCTACCACGACCCCTCGACCGGGAAGCTGGTCTACATCCCACATGGTGTCGACGAGAGCTTCTACTACGACGAGAACTTCGAGGAGCGCGCCCGCGGGCACGTGGCGGCCAAGTGCCGCGAGTCTGCGGCCTGTCGCGACGACTGGGCCCGGGCGGTCTACGACGCGCTCGAGTATGTCGAGACCGAAGACATCGCGGCCTATGCCGAGCAGGTGGCGGCGCAGATCGACCCCTGGGTGGACGCCGATCCCAACCGCAACTACAGCCGCGCCGCCGTGCGCAACTACCAGGCCGACATGATCTCGAAGATGCGGAACCGCCGCGCGTCGGTGACCGGCTTCATCGGGCCGCGCCCCGAGTGAGGTGGGCTCGCTCCCGAGTGCGTGGGGGGCCACGCCCGGCTGCCGCCGCGCTGGCGGTGGTGGCGGGCTGCGGCTCAGACGCAGCCTGCCCGTCGTGGGGCGAGCCGGAGGCGCTGGGCGAGGTCGACACGGCCACGCTCACCGAGGCGTCCGGCTTGGCCCTGAGCCGCCTACACGACGGCGTGCTCTGGTCGCACGACGACGACGACGGCGGTGATCAGGGGCTGCTGGTCGCGCTCGGCACCGACGGCACGGTGCGGGGCACGGTGCGGCTCACGGGCTCTGATCCGGTGGACTGGGAGGACGTCGCCACGGTGCGCCTCGACGGCCAGAGCTGGATCGTGGTCGGCGACATCGGCGACAACGACCTCGACCGCAGCGGCGGGCGGGTGCTGTGGGTGCCCGAGCCGGCCGATCCCGACGCCGACACCGCCCTCGCGGCGGTCGATGGCGTGGGCTTTTCGTACCCAGACGGCCCGGTCGACGCCGAGGCGCTGGTCGTCGATCCCCGCGACGGCAGCGTCGTGGTGCTCACGCGGGAGGCCGACCGGGTGCGCTTCTTCGTGGTGCCCGACGGCGGCGGCGAGGCCACGCTGGCCGCCGACATCGCGCTCGACACGGGCGCCCTCGCCAGCATCGGCGCGGTGCGCGCCGCCGACCTCAGCCCCGCCGGCGACCGGCTCTACCTGCGCGGAGAAGACGGCGTGGCCTGGGCGCCGGTCGGCGATGGCGCCGGGTTGTGGGCCAACCTCGATGATGCGTGCCTGGCGCTCGCCCCCGACGAGCCCGACGGGGAGGGCCTGGCGGCCACCGACGACGGCTTCTACACGCTCGGCGAGGGGCGCCCCGCGCCGCTCTGGCGCGTCCAGGAGGACGGGTGAGCCTCGGCCCCGCGCGAATCGTGATGGGCGTGGCCTCTGGGCTCGGGCTGCTGGCCCTGGGCGCGGCCGCCGTGGGTCCTGGTGAGATCCGGGCCCCGGGTCTGGTGGTGGCGGCAGACGCCTGGTCGCTGGCCCACGCGGGCGACGGCGTGGTGCGGTGGCGGCGGCTCGACGGGGCACCCCCCGGCGGGCCGGTCGTGACCGATGAGGGCGTGTATGTGGCCGAACGCGCGGGCCCGCTCGACGTGCGCCTCGAGCCCGCGGCGGCCGACGGCGCCGCCGTCGCGGCGGGCGACCGGCTCGCGCGCCTCGAGCTGCCGGCCTTGGCCGCCGAGCTGCAGGCGGCCGCCCAGGCGGTGAAGGCCGCGACCGCCGAGGCCGAGGCCCTGGCCAGCGGTGGGCGCGTCGGCTTGCGCGCTGCCGCCCGCGCGCGGGTCGAAGAGGCCCGGGCCAGCCTCGCCCAGGCCGAACAGCTCGCTCAGGTGGTGGCCGACCTCGCCGAGCGGGGGGCCGCCGGCAGCCAGGAGGCCACCCAGGCGGCCCTCGCGGTCGCCGTGCGTCAGAAGGCCCTCGCGGTCGCCCAGGCCGAGGTGGCGGTCGCCCAGGATCTCCCCCTGGCTCCCGAGCAGGCCGCGGCCGAGGGGCGGGTGGCCGAGGCGATGGGCCGGTATGACGCGGCCGCCGCGCGCCTCGAGGCCTTCGATCTGCGCACGCCGCTCGCGGGCACCGTCTCGCGGCCCGGGGGAGAGGTGCTGCTGGTGGTTCATGGCGAGCAGCGCCTGGTGCAGGTCGCCATCCCCGAGCGCGCCGCGGGCGGCCTGGCCCTGGGCGCGCCGGTCCGGTTCAGCCGCACCGACGGCCAGGGCGACACGACCGGGGCCCTCCTGGCCCGCGGCGAGGCCGCCCACGCCGGCAGCGCCGGCCCCGAGGTGTGGGCCGTCGTGCGGCTCGACGCGCCGCTGCCGGTGGGCTCCACCGGGGTCGCGCACGTGGAGGCCCCGTGGTGGTGAGCGAGGGCCGCTTCGAGCTGATATTTGCGCTGCCCCGCGCGCGGCGCGACGACGTGCTCGCCGCGGCCATGGGCTTCGTGCAGCCCGACCACAACGGCGAGTCGCTCGCCCGCTGGCTGCCCGACTTGCGGCTGCCCAGCGGCGGGCCGCCGGTCGGCTACAAGGTCTCGAGCCTGTACCTCGATGACGCCTCGTTCGACGGCTACGCCCAGCGCATCGACGACCTGCCCATCCGCAACCGCGTGCGCATCCGCACCTACGGTGAGCCCGGCGAGACCGCGCCGGTCTTCCTCGAGGCGAAGCGCAAGCTGCGCAACCTCGTGGTCAAGCATCGGGTGCGCGTGGGCGACACGGACGGGTGGGCGCGCCTGCCGGGGCCCCGCCCCTGGACCGCGGTGGCCGCCGCCGCTTCGCCCGTGGCCCGCCACCTCGTGCACCGGTGGGTGGGCGTGGTGGACGCCGCCGAGATGGACGTGGTCTGTCGGGTGGAGTACCTGCGCGAGACCTTCGTGTGCGGCACCGCCCGGCTCACCCTCGACCACCACGTGCGCGCCGCGGCCACGAACGACCCCCACGCGCTCCGCGGTCCCTGCGACGTCGCGCTCCTCCCCCCGGACTGGTTTGTGCTCGAGCTGAAGTTCAACGGCGCCAAGCCGGTCTGGATGCGCGACCTGGTCCGCGAGGTGCGCCTCTGCGCCGAGCCGGTGTCGAAGTTCGCCCTGGGCGTCGCGCTGGCGGTCCGGTCCGACTCGGCCGCCGACGCCCGGCGCTTCCTGCCGCCGTCGCTGTGGCACCACTGCCAGGCGGCCGCGCGATGAACCCCCTCGAGCAGGTCTTGCTGTTGCAGGGGGTGCCCGCCGAGCCGGCGGCCTCGGTGGTGTTGGCGCTGGTGGTGGCCTTCGGCTTGGGGCTGGTGGTGACCTTCACCCACCGATTCAGCGTGCCCGATCGCAACGTGGCGCCGTCTCTGCAGGCCTCGCTCGCGCTGCTGCCGGTGGTGGGCGCCATGGTGCTGCTGGTCATCGGCGACAGCCTCGCGCGGGCCTTCTCGCTCGTGGGCGCGTTGGCGATCGTGCGCTTTCGAACGCGCCTCCGCACCACCTGGGACATCACCTTCATCTTCTTGGCGCTCGCGGCGGGCATCGGCTGCGGGGTGGGCAAGATCGGCGTTGCGGTGGTGGGCGTGGCCGTGAGCGTGCTGGCCGTTCAGGTGTTGGGCGTGCTGCCGGGCACCCGCCGGCGTGAGGCGCCCCTGGTGCTGCGCTGCGACGTGGCGGCGTGGGAGTGCTCCGACGAACAGCTCGCCCCCGTCTTCGCCGCGAGCTGTCACGAGATCGAGCTGGCCACCAGCCGCAGCCTGCGCTTCGGCGAGTCGCTCAGCCTGACCTACAAGGTGTTGCTGCGGCCGGGCAAGACCATGGGCGGCCTGGTGCGCGACCTCTCTCAGGTGGAGGGGGTCGAGCGCGTGGTGGCCATGTCGAGCGAGGAGGCTTCCAACGCCGAGGAGGTCGCATAGGGCGGCCTCGGGGATCGGCGCCCGCGGGTGGGGCGGCCCCGTGCCGCCTCCCGTGGGCCCGGCCATGAAGGCAGGGAGCGCGGCATGATCGACGAGGCACGAGCGCGGGCGTTGCTGCACCCCCTCGCGGTCGGCGCGCCGCTCGCCGACGGCTGGACCCTGGCCGCGATCGAGGTGGTGCAGAGCGACACCGACGCGCGCGACGACGCGATTCACCTCGTGCTGTCGGCCGAGCTGCGGCTCGTCCTGTCGCCGCGCTCCGACGGGCCGGCCGCCTTCCGCACCCGCTCGCTCGACGGCACGGTGCAGAGCGCGGGCGACCTCAGCCCCGCACAGCGCCGCGCCATCGACACCCTGCGGCAGCGGCTCGTGGCCAACGACGACCGTCCGCCTCCGGCCGATGCCCCGCCTCGCCCCGCTCCGCCACGAGGCCCGGCCCCCCGGGCGGCCGAGCTGTGGCTGATCCCCGGCCACATCGGCAGCCCCCTCGATCTCACCGTGCGGGCGCTGCGGGTGCTCGCGCGCGCCCAGCGCCTCTTCACCGAGCCCGGCGCGATGCGGCGCCTGACGAGCCTCTTCGACCAGCACGGGCTGGGCTCTCTGCCCGAGGTCGTCGAGCTGTCCATCGACGACGCGGCGCTCGAGGCGTCCCTCTCCGACGGCGCCGCCCGTGGCCTGACGATGGCCCTCTTCGGGGTGGACGAGGGGGCGCCTGGCTTGTGCGACCCCGGCTGGCGGGTGCTGGCCGCGGTGCCGGCCCTCGCCGACCCGGTCCGCCTGCGCAGCATCTCGAGCGGCTCCGCGTTGAGCACGGCGCTGCTGTACCGCGGGCGAGCTGCGCTTCTTGGGCTTGCTCGAGAACGCAGGCGGTCACTCCCCGCTGTGGGGCCACCTCAGGCGCGCCCGCCGGACGCTGCTCCACACCGCGCCCACCCTGGTCTGTTTTGCTCGCGGAGCGGAGGTCCGGGCCGCGTGGCCGCGGCTGGTCCGGGCCACCCGCGGGCTGCACGGGCGGCTGAGCCTGCTGCGCAACCTCTCTCGCGCAGACGAGCGGGTCGATCGCTTCGCGCTCTCCGAGCTGAGCGGCGTCGCTCCGACCCTCCTCGACGACCACGACAAGGTGGTCCTCCAGGTGGACTTCGCTCCGCCGCTGCTCGAGCGCGTCGGCGACCGCGCCCGCAGATGGTGGCGGGATCGGTGACCCGTCGGGGCGCCGCGCCTGCTCCGCCCGCCCCGCTCCGCCTCAGGGGGCGCCGGTGTCGGGGTCCTCGGCGTCTGGGGGCGTCGGCTCGTCGCTCACGGGCGGCGTGACCTCGGAGATCCAGGCGTCCATCGGCTCGACGCGATCGTCGATCCAGGCCCGCAGGTAGGCGGCTTCGCCCGCGGGGTCGGTCCACGAGTCGGCGCCGGTGCGGCGGGGCTCCCAGCGATCGAAGGCGCGGTAGGCCTCGCCCCAGCGCGCCCAGTCTCGGTCGATGGCGGGCCCGAGGAGCTCGGCGTAGGCGTCGAGGCGCCCATGCAGCCACGCCGGGTCGAAGGGGCCGCCCGAGCGCAGGCGTCGGTAGCGGCGGCCCAGCTCTGCCTGGGCGCCCGCGTCGGCGCTCAGCTCGGCGAAGAGCCGGTTCGACTCGTAGAAGTCACGGATGGTGTCGGGGGACTTGCGGCGGGTGTACCAGTTCTGGCCCCACGACCCGTTGAAGTCCCAGGGGGCGTAGCGGAAGCGGCCGGTCGCCTCGTCCCGGTAGAGGTAGGCGTTCTTTCCGGCGGAGTCCTCGGCGAGCACGAAGGTCACGAGCAGCTGCCAGTCGAGGATCTCGTCGATCTCGAGCCAGCGCTGCCCGGCCGACGTCAGCTCGGCGCCGTCGGCCTTTCCGGTGAAGGCCGTGAGCGCGGCGATGGGGGAGAGATCGTCCCGGTCGGCGCCCTCCTTCTTCTCCCAGCCGGCCGCGAGGTCGGCCTTGACGACCCCGTCCGCGTCGGTGGGCGCGTAGTTGGCGTCGTGCCCGACGGCCTTGTAGAGGTCGCCGTCTCCGCCAAAGCCCATGTGGCGGGTGAACTCGTCGTCGATGCGGTCCGAGGCCAGGTACAGGCCGTGGTAGACGCCGTCGATGTAGACCACGGCGAAGAAGGTGCGGGGGGTGAGGCGGTGGGCGCCCTGGGCCTCGGCCATGGCCGCCCAGACGTCGTAGACCAGCTTCTGGCGCACGTAGCTGTTGTCGTCGAAGGTGGTGGTGAGCACCATGTGGCCCCGCGACCGGTCGCCCCACTCGTCCACCGAGAGCTCGTCGCTGTCGAAGTCGAGGGTGAAGCTGTTCTTCGGGTAGGCGAGGCTGGTCTGGCCGCGGATCTTGATCTCGCCGGTCACCCGCTGGCCGCGCACGGTGAAGGCGGCCGGCTGGTCGGCCTGGGAGAGGGGCTCGGTGGTCTCGATGTGCACGACGGGCAGCCCCCACTCGTCGGTGTAGGTGGCGGGGTCGGGGGGCGTGGCGTTGGCGGCGTCGGGGTCGTCGGCGATCCAGAGC
>JBDQIL010000023.1:0-12000 GCA_040264415.1 Myxococcota bacterium | reverse complement strand
GCCAGGAGCGCCGTCCATGACCGACACCGCCGCACCCGCCAGCCTGATGACCGGCGAGAACGCCGGCTGGATCGACGACCTGTACGCCCAGTGGTCGCGCGACCCGGGGTCGGTGGAGGCCGAGTGGGCGGAACTCTTCGCGTCGTGGGGAGAGCCCGAGCCCGGCGCCGGCGCGGTCGGCCCGGCCGACTTCGCGGCCCCGTCGATCTTCTCGGGTGGGGGCGGTGACCCCGCGGCCCTGCAGGCCCACGCGCTTCAGGTGGCGCGCCGCCAGGCCGGTGTGGTCCAGCTGATCAACGCGTTTCGCGTGCGCGGTCATGTCGAGGCCGACATCGATCCCCTGGGCAAGCGCGACGTCGACCCGCACCCGGAGCTCACCCTCGGCTTCTATGGTCTGTCCGACGCCGATCTCGACGTGTCTGTGAGCGGTCAGACCCTCTACGGCGTGCCCGAGGTCACGACCCTGCGCCACATCGTCGAGCGGTGCCGCAAGGCCTACTGCTCGGGCTTCGGCGTCGAGTTCATGAACATCGGCGACATCGAGAAGAAGCGGTGGCTTCAGCGGCGCATCGAGACCCTTCAAGACGAAGACGTGCTCGACCGCCAGGGTGAGCTGCACGCGCTCCGCATGCTGGCCGACGCTGAGAACTTCGAGCACATGCTGCACACCCGCTTCCCGGGGACGAAGCGGTTCAGCCTCGAGGGGGGGGAGACCCTCATCCCGCTCCTCGACTTCATGCTGGCCGAGGCCGGCTCCCGCGGCGTCGACGAGGTCATCTTCGGCATGGCGCACCGCGGCCGCCTCAACGTGCTCGCCAACATCCTGATGAAGCCGGTCAAGCGCATCGTAGACGAGTTCGAGGGCCTCAAGCCCGAGTACCTCCCCGGCTCCGGCGACGTGAAGTACCACCTCGGCTACTCCACCCAGTACCAGACGGTTCGGGGCGACTCCATCCTCGTCTCGTTGGCCTTCAACCCGTCGCACCTCGAGGCCGTGAACCCGGTGGTCGAGGGTCGCACGCGCGCCCGGCAGGACCGTCGTGGCGAGGGGGCCTACGAGGCGGTCATGCCGCTGCTGATCCACGGCGACGCGGCCTTCGCGGGGCAGGGGGTGGTCTGCGAGACCCTCAACCTGTCCGACCTCGACGGCTACCGTGCGGGCGGCACCATCCACGTGATCGTCAACAACCAGATCGGCTTCACGACCTCCCCCAAGGACAGCCGCTCCACGCCCTACGCCACCGACGTGGCGCGCATGCTCGCCGTGCCGATCTTCCACGTCAACGGTGAAGACGTCGAGGCGGTCGCTGCGGTCGCGCGGCTCGCCGCCGAGTGGCGGCAGACCTTCCACCAAGACGTCGTCATCGACATGTACTGCTACCGGCAGCATGGGCACAACGAAGGCGATGAGCCGAGCTTCACGCAGCCCCGGCTGTACGAGACCATCCGCAGCAAGCCCTCTCCGCGTGTGGTCTACGCCCGCAAGATGCAGGAGCGCGGCGATCTCACAGAGGGCGACGTCGATCGGGTGAACGGGGAGAGCAAGGACCGCCTCGAAGCCCACCTGCGCGACGACGTCGAGCTGCCTCACCCGGCGGGCTGGAGCCCGCGCGAGCAGATCAAGTCGCTGTGGGCGCAGTACCGCGGCGGCTCGCTCCACGATCCGGTCGAGACCGCCACGGCCAAGAGCCGCTTGGTCGCGCTCCTGCGAGAAGCGAACACCTTGCCGGGCGGCTTCCGCGCGCACCGCAAGATCGATCGCCTGCTGAAGCAGCGCCTCCAAGTCGTCGTGGGCGAGCGGCCGGTCGACTGGGCTGTGGCCGAGCAGGCCGCCTACGCGACCTTGGTAGACGAGGGCTTCCGCGTGCGCCTGAGCGGGCAAGACTCGGGCCGAGGCACCTTCAGCCACCGCCACGCCGTGCTGACCGACATCGAGACGGGGGAAGACCTCGTGCCCTTGGCCCGCATCGGCGGCGCTGAGGGGCGCTTCGAGGTCTACGACTCGCTGCTGTCCGAGGCGGCGGTGTTGGGCTTCGAGTACGGCTACAGCCTCGAGGCCCCTGACACGCTGGTGGTGTGGGAGGCCCAGTTCGGCGACTTCGCCAACGGTGGGCAGGTCATCACCGACAACTTCATCACCTCTGGCGAGCAGAAGTGGGACCGCATGTCCGGCGTCGTGATGCTGCTCCCGCATGGCTACGAGGGGCAGGGCCCCGAGCACAGCTCGGCGCGGCTGGAGCGCTATCTCCAGGCCTGCGCGCAAGACAACATCGTCGTCGCCAACTGCACGACGCCGGCCAACTTCTTCCACCTGCTGCGTCGCCAGATGCACATGGCCACGCGCAAGCCGCTGGTGGTCATGGCGCCCAAGAGTCTGCTGCGGCACCCGAAGTGTGTGAGCACCATCGACGACCTCGCGGGCGGAGCCTTCGAGTCGGTGCTCGGCGATCGGGGCGTCGAGCCGTCCGGAGTCCGGCGGGTGATCTTCTGCTCCGGCAAGATCTACTACGATCTGCTCGAGGCGCGTGACGACGCTGGACAGTCCGACGTGGCGGTGGTGCGACTCGAGCAGCTCTACCCCTTCCCGGCAGACCGGGTGCGGGCCGAGATCGATCGCTACGACGACGGCGTCGAGGTGGTCTGGTGCCAGGAGGAGCCCCGCAACATGGGCGCCTGGCCCATGATGGACGAGTGGTTCGCTCGGGCCCTCGGAGGCGGCGTGCCCAGCTACGTGGGTCGAGACGTGGCCGCTTCGACCGCCACGGGCTTCCCCGACCAACATCGCGCCCAGCACAGCCGCCTGATTCGCCAGGCGATGAGCTTCGACGGGTCGCCAGACGACGCCTGAGGCGTCGCTGGGCCCCGCCCCCCCGAATCGAATTTCCACCTGAGAGGCAGAGATGGCAGACCAGCAACGGACCGAGATCAAGGTCCCCCAGATCGGTGAGTCCATCACCACGGCGTTCGTCGCGCGCTGGTTCAAGCAGCCGGGCGAGTACGTGCGGGAGGGTGAGTCCCTGCTCGAGGTGGACTCCGACAAGGCGTCCCTCGAGGTGCCGTCGCCGGTGAGCGGTGCCGTGGTCGAGCTGGCCGCCGAAGAAGGCGACGAGGTCGATGTGGGCTCCGTCATCGCCTGGATCGACGAGGCGGCCGAGCCCAGCGGAGCCGACGCCGGTGGCGCAGCTGCCGCGCCCGCCGCGGCCGACGATGATGCCGGTGCCGCCGCTGCGGGCGATGATCGCGGCGCTCGGCAGGCCACGCCGTCCGGCAAGGGGCCCCAGTCTGGGCCTGCTGCCCGCCAGGCCGCGGCGGAGTCCGGCGTCGACCTGCAGTCGGTGGAGGGCACGGGCGTGCGCGGCCGGGTCACCGCCGACGACGTGCGTCGCACGGCGGCCGCTGCTGCCCCCGCCGCCGCCGCCGCCGCTGCGCCCGCTGTCGCGCCGCGCGACACCGGCGCCCTGACCGAGCGGGTGCCCATGACGCCGCTGCGGCGCACCATCGCTCGTCGTCTGGTCGAAGCCCAGCAGACCGCTGCGATGCTGACGACCTTCAACGAGGTCGACCTCACGGCGGTGAAGGCCATCCGGTCGCGCTACCAAGACCGCTTCGTCAAGAAGTACGGGCGCAAGCTCGGCTTCATGAGCTTCTTCGTCAAGGCGGCGGTGGAGGCCCTCAAGGAGTTCCCTGCGGTCAACGCGGAGATCGACGAGTCCGAGCCGAACCGGCCCGCCGTGGTCTACAAGCGGTACTACAACATCGGCGTGGCGGTGAGCACCGACCGTGGGCTGATGGTTCCGGTGGTCCGGGACGCCGACCAGCTCAGCTTCGCGGGGGTCGAGGCGGCCATCGGCGAGCTGGCCGACCGCGGCCGTGACGGCAAGCTCAAGATGGACGACTTCAAAGACGGAACGTTCACCATCTCGAACGGCGGCGTGTTCGGAAGCTTGATGTCGACGCCCATCCTCAACCCACCGCAGGTGGGCATTCTGGGCATGCACACCATCCAGGAGCGGCCGGTTGGCGTCGATGGGCGCATCGAGCTGCGGCCGATGATGTACCTCGCGCTCAGCTACGACCATCGCATCATCGACGGCCGGGGAGCGGTGAGCTTCTTGAAGCGCATCAAGGAGCTGGTCGAAGACCCCGAGCGGATCTTGATCGAGATCTGAGCTGCGGCTACTCGATGTCGTCCTGCACGTGGGTCTCGAACGTGCAGGGCGACGTCACGGTGGTCAAGCAGAGGAGCCGGTAGCCCTGCTCGATGTGGTCGTCTTCCAGGACGTACTGCTCCTCCATGTCGCAGTCTCCCGACTCGAGCATCGCCGAGCACGACAGGCAGCCGCCGCTTCGACAGGAGAAGGGGAGCTCGTGGCCAGCGCGCTCCGCGCCGTCGAGGACGTACTCCCCCGGCTCGACCATGAAGGTCACGTCGAGGCCTTCAGCCGAAGCATGGACCCGCACCGCCATGGCGCGGTCGGTCGTCTCGAAGACGTCTGCGTAGTGTGCGTTCCGGACCGGCGCGTCGTCGCTGGCGTAGTCCGACTCGAACAGCTGCGTCACACCGACGGCGCTGGGGGCGGGAGCCGATGGAGCCGGTGGCGCCGGTGGCGCGGTCAACGGAGCCTGCGTGCCTAGCTCGGCCAGCGGAGCGGGGGGCACCGGGGCCGACGCAGGGCTCGGCGCGGGTGCAGGCGGACCGCCGAGAGGGCCCTCGGCGGCATCGCCTGAGGGTGGCGGTGGCGGAGCCGGCCGTGGGGTGGCCGCGGCACGGGGCTCCTGCGGCCTCTCCGCCGGGCTCCCCCGAAGCGAACGGGTCAGTCTCTGCTTGATTCGGTCGCGGAGGCCCATGCGTGGTCTGGGGGAGAGGTCCGGCCTCAAGGTAGCGCGTCTGCGGGGCGGCGCCCGAATGCCGCTCGCGGGCGTGCGGGCCGCTCCGATCGGGACGATCAGTGCACAACGCTCAGCGACCCCAGCACAGCGGCCCTGCGCGCCGAGGACGCCTCGTTCTCACGCGACGACCGGCGCTCAAACCGCTCGCCCCCGAGACGGGGTCAGTCGGCGAGGAAGTCGTTGACCGCTTCGCCCTGGTTCTGCATCGAGGTGACGATCTGGCTCTTGGCGAAGTCTTCGCTCACCGGCAGCGCGCCGTAGTCGCTGTCGATCCAGGTGGCCATCACCCGGGTGGTCTTGCCCTCGCCGGCCGGGAGCGTCACTGCGAGGAAGTACTGGGCGAACACATCGATGCCGTCCCACGAGACGATGGCCGGCTCGACCAGCCAGCTGCGATGGGCGACCACCCAGCCGATGTCGGTCTCGACCCATCGGAACTGGATGTCGTTCCAGGTCTCGACGTCGATCAGCCCGGCCCAGCTCGACAGACCGTAGGCGCTGGCCTCGAGCTCGGTGCACTCGCGGTCGGTGAAGCAGCCCGGTCCCTGGTCGAAGTCGCGCTCGTATTCCTTGTAGTTCTTGGGAACGACCTCGCCCCAGTCGGCCACGACCGTCGCGTAGGCGATGCGCTTCGCGCCGTAGTCGTGGCGGATCGCGACCGCCGCCCCGATGAGCGCGTCGGTCCCGCGCGCGCTGTCGAGGTCGAGCGCGTCTACCGCTTCGTCTTCGAGGGCGGTGATCTGGTAGCCCTCCGTCGTGCTCTCGAGGTTGTCTCCCTTCGACAGCCACGCGTCGAGGTTCTCGACCCCGGCTTCGAACTCGAGCATGCGGCCGTCTTCGTCGGACTCGTCGCCCATGTGGTGGAAGACGTAGGCGCAGAGCTCTTCGAGGCGCTCAGGAGCTTGCGGAGGCGACTTGCAGCCTACCGACAGGGCGAGAACAGAGGGTACGAGTAGGGTCTTGCGCATGGCTGGCTCTCCGCGATTCCGGGTCTGGGCGGGGACACCGCCCACCGTCCAATCATTCGCATTGTATACGATCTCAACGGCTTTCGGACGGAGAAGGAGGCGCAATCCTCAGGCTTGGCCCACCAGTGTGATGGGCATCTCTGCGATCCCGAAGGTGAGCTCGCGTCGATAGCCCTGCGCCTCGCCGGCCAGCTGCCACGGCATGGCGGTGTCGAAGACGACCCGCACGCGGTCGGCGTAGAGGTCGGTGAGGAGCGGGGTGTCGAGGGTCCCCTTCCAGGCCGCGGGCAGGTGGCGCAGGCTCTGCACGGGCGACATGTCGAGGATGCGCAGCTGGAACCGGCCCGCGCGGCGGGTCGCATGGGGGAACATCCGCATGCCGTAGCCAAGGAGCGGGGTCGTCGCGACGCCGAGCATCGAGCAGGACCCCTGGTAGAGCACGCCGCCCGTGGGAACCGGGGGGCCGACCTCGACGCCGTCGGGCCCCACCCGCGACGCCGGGGAGCCGAGGTTGGTCACCGTGACCCTCGGACGCTCTCGGCCGAGCCACTGGGGGATGGTCTTGAGGAGGGCGGCCGCGAAGTAGCCTCGCACGCCCTTCAACAGCGGCCACCACGGCTGGTGGGCGTGCTCCGCCTTCAGCGCGTTGTAGTCGTTCAGGACCGCCGCGTCCTGGCCGAGGCCGCCGAAGGGGAACCAGTCGCCCTCGGTCTCGACCATCGACACCGGAACCGCGCGGTGGACCAATCCTCCCTGCCAGCGAAGGAGGTCTCGCAAGGGCTGACCGCTGCCCAGCCAGCGGGCCAGCGCGTTGCCCGTGCCGAGCCGGAGCACGCCGACCCGCGGCAGCGGGGCGTCCGTCTGCAATCGGTTCAGGCTGTTGATGACGCCCACGATGGTGCCGTCGCCGCCCCCGGCGAAGATGGTGCCCAGCTCCTGCTCGACGCAGTGCTGGACCACGTGCTCGGCGTGCTCGGGCGATTCGGTGAGGTGCAGCCGGTGTGCAGGGACGACGTTGCGCAGCCTCCGCGCGAGGCGGGGGGTCACCCGGCCCGCGTTCACGTTCACGACGACGGCGTACCGGTCGTCGGGGAGGGTGTAGGTGGGGGCGAGTGGCTGCATGGTCTCCTGCACGGTGTCATCATCGCCCCGTAGTGCAAGTTCCAGGCCACATTGAGGTGGACGCCGAGAACCGAGCGCAGGCGACGCCCCACGGCGCGACGGCGCTCCGCGGTGCGAAACTGGGTGCGCACTTTGGGGGGGACACCGGCGGCTCAGCTACGCAGCGCTGTCAGCCCTGGACCAGGGTGTAGACCTGCTCGAGGGCGCCCGGGAGCGCGTCAGGGTCGCGTCCGCCGGCCTGCGCCATGTCGGGCCGTCCGCCGCCGCCGCCGCCCACGAGGCCCGCGACGATCCGGATGAGCTTGCCTGCGTGAACGCGCTTCCCGGCGAGGTCTTTCGACACGGTGACGACGAGCTTCACCGAGCCGTCGTCGCGGCTGCCGAGCACCACCACGCCGCTCCCCAGCTTGTCGCGCAGCCGGTCGGCCTCGTCGCGCAGCGCCTTGGCGTCGGCGGTGATCTCGGCAGAGAGCACCTTCATCCCGTCGATCTCTCTCACCTGGTCGAGGACGTCGCCGGCTGCGGCCCGCGCGAGCTCGCGGCGCGCGCCGTCGAGCTCCCTCTCGAGACGCCGACGGTCTTCGAGGACGCGCTCGATGCCGTCGACCACCTGCTCGGGCTGCGTTCGCAGGGCCAGCGCGGCGGCCCGCAGCGCGCGGTCTCGGGTGCGCAGCCAAGCCAACGCGCCGGGACCCGTGACGGCCTCGATCCGCCGGACGCCAGCGGCCACGCCGCTCTCTGTGAGCACGCGGAACAGCCCGATGTCTCCGGTGCGAGCGACATGGGTGCCGCCACACAGCTCGAGCGAGAAGCCGGGCACCTCGATGGTGCGCACCACATCTCCGTACTTCTCACCGAACAGCGCCATGGCGCCGGCGGCTCGCGCCTCGTCGAGCGTGCGCTCGGTCGCTTCGACCACGACGTTGTTCAGGATCCATTGCCCGACGCGGTCCTCGACCGCGGCCAGCTCATCCTCGGTCACGGACTTGTGGTGGGCGAAGTCGAACCGGAGGCGGACCGGCGAGACCATCGAGCCCTTCTGCGTGACGTGGTCGCCGAGCACCTCACGCAAGGCGGCGTGAAGCAGGTGGGTGGCGGTGTGGTTGAGGCGCGTGCGGTCGCGGCGGCTGGCATCGACCGCCAGCTGCACAGGGTCACCCACCCGCAGCGTGCCGCTGTCGACCGTGGTGTCGTGTACGAAGAGGTCGCCCGCCAGCTTGCGCGTGTCGGAGACCGCGGCTGCGATGCCGTCCGCCTCGATGGCGCCGGTGTCGCCCACCTGGCCGCCGCTCTCGGCGTAGAAGGGGGTCTGGTTGACGACGACGGCGCCGGACTGTCCGGCGGTGAGCTGGCCGACCGTGGCGCCATCATGCACGATCGCGAGGATCGTGGCCGGCCCGTGGTCGTGGTCGTAGCCGGTGAACGCGGTGGGGCCATGCTCAGCGCTGAGGGCGTGAAAGACGTCGGCGACTCGCTCTTCGCCGCTGCCCTTCCAGTTGGCGCGGCCGGCCTCACGCTGGGCCTGCATGGCGGCCTCGTAGCCGGCATGATCGACGCTGAGCCCGCGCTCCTCGGCGATCAGCTCGGTGAGGTCGACCGGGAACCCGAAGGTGTCGTAGAGCCGGAAGACCGTGTCCCCCTCGAGGGTGCCGCCCTCGCCCGCGGCGTCGATGGCGCCCTCGAGCAGCTCGAGCCCGCGCCCGAGCGTACGGGAGAAGCGCTCTTCTTCGCCGCGCACCACCTCTCGGATGAAGTCACGTCGCGCGACCAGGTCGGGGTACGCCTCGCCCATCTGCTCGACGACGGCGTCGGTGACCTCGTGGAGGAAGGGCCCGTTCAGCCCCAGCTTGACCCCGAAGCGGATCGCCCGTCGCATGATGCGGCGGAGCACGTAGTCGCGCTCGGAGTTGCCCGGCATGACCCCGTCGCCGATGGCAAAGGCGGTGGCCCGCGCGTGGTCAGCGATCACCCGCATCGCCACGTCGGCCTCTGAGTCGGTGCGACCGTAGGGGGTGTCGGCGAGGCGCGACACCACGGCGAGGAGCGGGGTGAAGCAGTCGGTGTCGTAGTTGGAGTAGACCCCCTGCATGGCCGCTGCGACGCGCTCGAGGCCGGCGCCGGTGTCGATGCTGGGGCGGGGCAGGGGAGCCATGGTGCCGTCGGCCGCCCGCTCGAACTGCATGAAGACCAGGTTCCAGATCTCGACGTAGCGGTCGCTCTCGGTCGCCGGACCGCCCTCAGGGCCGTACGCGGGGCCGTGGTCGTAGAAGATCTCAGAGCAGGGGCCGCATGGGCCGGTGTCGCCCATCGACCAGAAGTTGTCCTTGGCGCCGAGGCGCTGGATTCGCTCCGGCCGCACGCCCGGGACCGCCTTCCAGAGCGCCTCGGCCTCGTCATCCTCCTCGAAGACGGTGATCCAGAGCCGGTCGACGTCGAGCCCGAACACGTCGGTGAGCAGCTCCCAGGCCCACGCGATGGCGTCGGGCTTGAAGTAGTCACCAAAGCTGAAGTTGCCGAGCATCTCGAAGAGCGTGTGGTGCCGGGGGGTGCGGCCCACGTTCTCGAGGTCGTTGTGCTTGCCGCTCACCCGGAGGCACTTCTGCGCGGAGGTGGCGCGGGTGCTCTCGCGCGCCTCCCGACCGGTGAAGACGTCTTTGAACTGCACCATTCCAGCGTTGGTGAAGTACAGGGTGGGGTCGTTGGCCGGGACGATCCCCGAGCTGGGGACGATCTCATGGCCTCGCTCGCCGAAGTAGGCGAGGAAGCGGCGGCGGATCTCGTTGGACTGCACGGTGCCTCCAGGGGCGCCTGGCTGGAGCCCTGAGCGGGTCAGCTAAACGCGCGCCCGAAGCCGGGCAAGGTGCCCGCGGGGGGCGCTCCTACCACTCTTCGTCGCCGATCCCGCGCAGCCGAAGCGAGAGCTCGTCGGGGTTGTTGACCGACCGCAGCGCGTCTTTTTCGGTGATGACCCCCTGCTTCAGCAGCGCGAAGACCGACTGGTCGAAGGTCTGGCTGCCGTAGACCTTGCTGCCCTTCGCGATGTGGTCGGGGATCTCTCTCACGCGGCTGGGGTCGGAGATGCACTCGTTGACCGCGCCCTTGTTGAGCATGATCTCGATGGCCGCGGCGCGGCCGCCCGAGATCGTGGGGATGAGACGCTGGCTGAGCACCGCGCGCAGCGTGCCGCTGAGCTGCCAGCGCACGTGCTGCTGGTGGTGGGGCTCGAAGAACCCGATGACGCGGTTGATGGTCTCCGGGGCGTCGAGCGTGTGCATCGTGGCCAGCACCAGGTGCCCGGTCTCTGCGGCCTGCAAGGCGATCTCGACGGTGTCTTTGTCTCGGAGCTCCCCCACCAGGATGACGTCGGGGTCTTGTCGCAGCGCCGCACGCAGCGCGCTGGTGAACGTGGCGGAGTCGACCCCGATCTCTCGCTGGTTGATGACGCTCTTCCGGTCGCGGAAGGTGAACTCGACCGGATCTTCGATGGTGAGGATGTGGTGGGCGAGGTTGCGGTTGACCTCTTCGATGAGAGCGGCGAGCGTCGTGCTCTTGCCCGAGCCGGTCGTGCCGGTCACCAGGATTAAGCCTCGGGGCTCCATCGCGACATCTTTGAGCACGTCGGGCAGCCCGAGCTGGTCGATGGTCTTGACCTCGGTTGGGATGGCGCGAAGCACCATGCCGATGGCCTGCCGTTGTCGGAACACGTTGACGCGGAACCGCCCGACGCCCGGCATCTGACAGGACAGGTCGAGGTCTTGGTCGGACTTGAAGCGCTCCCGTTGGCTGGGCGACATGATGTTCCATGCCATCTTGCCCAGGCTCTCTTTCGTGAGCGCGGGGGCTTGGGACAGGGGTACGAGCTCTCCGCGGATACGGAAGACAGGCGGGAGGCCGACCTTGAAGTGAAGGTCGGAGGCACTCTTTCGTACGGCGATGCGGCAGATCTCTGCGAGGTCCATTGAATGGGCTCCATGGCGTGGCGCGGCGGCGGCCCCGGGCGCCGACCCGGGGCCGCCAAGCCTACACCAGGAGGCCTCAGCTCTCAGCCGTATCCGTGGTGATCATGGGCACCGACAGACCGTGCTGGGCGCGGATCTCCTGAATCAGTCGCAGCTTCACCTCGGGGTTGTCGTTGATGTAGGTGATCGCGCTGTCTCGGCCCTGCCCGGCGCGCTCGTCACCCACCGAGTACCAGGAGCCCGACCGAGACACGAGGTCGAGGTCCATGCCCATGTCGATGAGCTCGCCCGTCAGCGAGACCCCCTTGCCGTACAAGATGTCGAACTCGACCTTGCGGAACGGGGGCGCCAGCTTGTTCTTGACCACCTTCACCCGGGTGCGGTTGCCCGTGATCTCGTCGCGCACCTTGAGCGAGCCGATGCGCCGGATGTCGAGCCGAACCGAGGCGTAGAACTTCAGGGCGTTGCCGCCGCTCGTGGTCTCGGGGCTGCCGAACATCACGCCGATCTTGTGGCGAAGCTGGTTGATGAACACCATCAGGGAGTTCGACTTGTGGATGGCCGCGGTGAGCTTGCGCATGGCCTGCGACATCAAGCGCGCCTGAGCACCCGGCGCCGAGTCGCCCATGTCCCCCTGGAGCTCGGCCTTGGGGACGAGGGCCGCCACCGAGTCGATGACCACCATGTCAATGACCCCGGAGCGCACCAGCGTCTCGGCGATCTCGAGGGCCTGCTCCCCCGAGTCGGGCTGCGACAGCAGCAGGTCTTCGATCACCACGCCGAGGTTGCTGGCGTAGGTGATGTCGAGGGCGTGCTCGGCGTCGATGAAGGCGGCCACACCGCCGGCCTTCTGGCACTCTGCGATGGTCTGCAGGGCGATGGTGGTCTTGCCCGAGGCCTCAGGGCCGTAGATCTCGACGACGCGGCCCTTCGGCAGGCCTCCGATGCCCAGGGCGATGTCGAGGCCCAGGCAGCCGGTGGAGTACACCTCGACTTGCGGCCGGTCGTCCATGCCCATGCGCATGACCGCGCCCTTGCCGAACTGGCGTTCGATGGACTTG
>JBDQIL010000022.1:0-12101 GCA_040264415.1 Myxococcota bacterium | reverse complement strand
CTCCAGGACCGCCTCGAGGTGCTGCACGGGCTGCCCTGGGAGGCCACCGCGCCCGGGCGGGTCGAGAGCGCCGGCGTGCTGCTGCGGCAGGGGCGGCGGGGGGTGCTGATGGTGTCGCCCGGCGACCGCTTCACGGCGCTGCCCTTCGACGCCGACGTGCGCTTTCAGCCCTCCACCGGCCCCACGCAGGGGCCCTGGAAGGCCAACGGCGGCGAGCGACCCGCCGACGGCGCCGGGCTGGTCTACCGGGGCGCCGGCGGCGGCGCAGCCGGCGAGATGAGCCGCGAGGAGTGCGAGGCGCTGGTCGCCATGGGCTACATGCAGGACTGCGCGGGCCTCGAGTAGGGCGCCCACCGGCCGCGCCGCCGCCCGCCCCGCGGTACACCAGCCCCGCCTCGTCGCCGGGTCGATCGCCTCCGTTGGCCTTCCAGGGCCCCTGCGTGGGCCCGGACGACGGCTGGAACCGCACGTCGGCGTCGAAGGGCAGCGCGGTGAAGCGGTCGCCGGGCGACACCATCAGCACGCCCCGGCGGCCCTGCCGCAGCAGCACGCCGGCGCTCTCCACCCGTCCAGACGCGGTGGCCTCCCAGGGCAGCCCGTGCAGCACCTCGAGGCGGTCCTGCAGGCGCTTGACGTCGGCAGGGCGAGCCTCCGAGAGGTCGGTCGCCTCCTTCGGGTCGGCGTGCGGGTCGTAGAGCCAGGTCTCCCCCGACTTGAGGTCCCACTCGAGCCGCAGGCCGCCCTCGTAGAGCCCCAGCCGGTTGGTCTTGAAGCGCGTGGTCTCGGCGGGGAAGGGCCGCGCCGCCAGCGCGGCGGTCTGGTCTTGACCCGGGGTGAGGGCGACGCCGTCGGGCTGCAGAGCGTCGGCGGGCGCCCCGGCCCAGGCCGCCAGCGTGGGGGCCACGTCGTGGTTGCCCACCGGCGCATCGACCACCACCCCGGCGGGCACGCCTGGCCCGCTGAGGATGAGCGGCACGTGCAGCTGCTCGGCGAAGAGCGTGTGGGCGTGGCCCCAGGTGCCCCGCTCGCCGAACTCTTCGCCGTGGTCGCTCGTGATGACCCAGCGCACGTCGCGACCGGCGGCCTTGGCGGCCGCCTCGAGGCGGGCGAACTGGTCGTCCACGTAGCGGATCGACTCGTCGTACTGGGCGCGCTGGTGCTCGAACTCGGCCTCGGTCAGCCGGTTCTTCTTGCGCTTGAAGTGGAAGTAGTTCTTGTACTTGGGGTCACCCTTCTGGGGCGCCCGGTCGAACAAGGTCGCGTAGTCGCCGGGCGGGTCGTACTCGTAGTGCACGTCGTAGACGTGCAGGAAGAGGAAGGCCGGCTGGCCCTCGGGCACGTCGCTCCACCACTTCAAGGCCGCGTCCACCACGTCTTCGGCCACCGTGCCGCCCTTGAGGTTGGCCTTCTCGGTGTGGATGTCGAAGTCCTCGAACCGGTCGAAGCCGCGGTCGAAGCCGAACATGCGGCTGACGTACATGGTGCCCACGAAGCCGCCGGTGGCGTAGCCCTGGGTCTGCATCACGGCGGGCAGCACCGGCACGGTCTCGGGCAGCCGCAGGTTGTCGTCGACCACCTTGTGGGTGAGCGGGAGCTGGCCGGTGAGCAGGGTGGTGTGGGCGGGCAGGGTCCAGGGGGACGCGCTGCGGGCGAAGCTGTAGCGGGCGCCCTGCGCGGCCAGGCGGTCGAAGAAGGGGGAGGTCTGTCGGGTGTGGCCATAGCTGGCCAGGTGGTCGGCCCGCAGCGTGTCGACGCTGATGAGCACGATGTCGGGGCGTTGGGGGTCGCCGCCCGTGAGCTCGGGCTCGCCCCAGCAGCCGGCTAGCAACAGGGCCGCCGCGTGGATCCATCGTCGCGTCACCAGGTCCTCCAGGTTGGCCATCCGGCCGGCAGGTACCACAGCACCAGCGGCACCACGAGCGCCATCACCGCCACCGTGGCGCCGATCCGCCACCCGAGCAGGCTCTCGCGGGCCTCGCGCCAGGCGCCGCGGGGGTCGCTGAGCAGCCCGGCGGCGTAGACCATCAGCAGCGGCTCGAGGGGCACGCGATAGCGCGAGAGCCCCGCCAACACCGAGATCGCAGCCACATGGTAGAGCAGGATGCTGAAGATGACCAGGCCCTGCGAGCCGCGCCCGCGTGCGGTGAGCCCCACCATGCCCGCCCACATGACGAGCATCGAGCCCAGCGCCTGCCAGAGCACGATGCCCTCATCGAGCCACTGCGGCATGCCCTTCCACTTTCCCCAGCGCAGGTGCCGGGTGAGCAGGCTGTGGGGGGTGAGCATCTGGGCCACACGCTTGGGCATGCGCCGCACGAAGGCCTCGGGGTTGGCCTTGATCCAGGCCACCCCCTCTTCCATCTGACAGGCGTCGAGCGCGATGACCTCGCCCTTGGGCGCGCACCGGCCGCGGCCACGCTTCTTGGTGCGGCTGTAGGCCTTGGCCGAGAGCTGGCCGTTGCCGTAGTCGAAGGTGATGGGCTCGAAGGTGTTGTTGCCCAGCCACATCATGCGCCCGGCCGTGCGGTCGCTCAGCACGAAGTCGCCGAACTTGTGGGTCGCGTAGGCCGAGTAGGGCGCCACGACGGCCACTGTGACCGCGACCGCGAGGGCGGCCTGCATCCAAGGCACCCGCTGGCGCAGCCGGCCCCACAGGAAGCCCACCACGAAGATGGGCAGCATGTACTGGGCGACGCCCCGGAACAGCACGCACACGCCGACCACCAGGCCCACCAGCGCGGCGAAGGTGAGGGCGCGGCGTCGGTCGGCGACGAGCGGCGGGTCGAGGTCGCCCCACCGACGGGAGAGGGCGTCGCGGGCGTGGCCGAAGAGCAGCAGCCCGCCCAGCAAGATGGCCCCGTAGAGCACCTCGGACCACATGCGGCCCGCGTAGAACACCTGGTGGGCGGACAGCGCGTAGAGCCAGGCGGCCCACCGCGCGGCCCGCCGGCCCGCGGCGTCGTTGCCCGGCCACGCGGGACGCCGCGAGAAGGTGCGCTGGGCGAGCAGGTAGACCAACACGATGGCGCCGAGCGACGCGGCCATCTGCAGGATCTTGCCCACTGCCGGCTCGGTGGTGAGCCACGCGTGGAAGCCCAAGAAGGCCGGGTAGCCGGGCGCCCAGAGCCAATCGACCGACTCGGTCATGCCCTTGCCGGCCGCGAAGCGCTTGGCCAGGCGCGAGTAGGTGCACTCGTCTCGCACACACGAGTCGAAGGGCCACAGGGCCAGCGGCATCACGCGGAGCACGAGGCCCACCGCGATGGCCGCCCACAGGGATCTGTCTCGGGTCCAGCGCACGGCCGGCCATTAGCGGGGGCGACCGGCCGCCGCCACGGTTGTCGGCGGGCGCGAGAGCGGGCATGGTGCGCGTGGCACGGAAGGAGAGTCCCCATGCGAACCCCCTGGCTCGTGGTCTTGGCGGCCGCCCTCACGGCGTCCTGCGCTGACCCTGGCGCCGACGACGACGACGATGATGGCGACGCCCCCCTGCTGGGCGAAGACGGCGGTGGTGGCGCCGGTTCGGACGGCACGAGCGGCACCGACGGCACGGGCGGCACCGACGGCACCAGCGGCCTCGAGGGCAGCTGCGACACCGGCTCCCCCGACGACCTCGTCTTCGGGGTGCTGGTCGAAGACCGCGACGGCCCCTGCTCGCGGTGCGACGCCGCCTCGCTGCGCATCTCGGCGGCGGTCTACAACCCCTGCCCCGACGCCTTCGACTTCATGACCCGGTCCACCTGCCTGTTCACCTCCCTCGAGATGGAGGGCCCCCACGGCGAGGGCATGGGCATGGGCGTGGCCTGCGGCGACGCCGAGACCGAGTGGACCGTGGCCGGCGGCGACACCCTCACCGAGCTGGTCTGGTCGTCGTCGCTCGCGAGCGGCGAGTGGGTGGTGTGGGTGCAGTTCGACGACCCCGACCGCACGTCGGCCACCCGCCGGTTCACGGTGGAGGGCGGCGCCGCGGACGGCGGCGGCTCGCCCGGTTCGGGCGGCGGCGGCGGCACCGACGACCCCGACCCGGAGCCCTCGCCCTGAGCGGCGCTGGGGTTCAGCGCTTCTGCACCGTGTTGACCGACACGGTGTAGGCGGCAGCGTCGGCGCGCAGGCTGATGGCCTGGTAGCCCTTCGAGCCCTGGGCAGGGAGCACCACCATCTCGGCGGGCGTGTCGTCGCCGATCACGGCCCCCGCGGCGTCGCGGAAGCGGGTCTGCACCTGCACCGGCAGGTCTGTGTCGGACAGGTTGGCCAGCTCGAGGCGCAGCCGCAGCCGGCCGTCGGCCGTGCGGTCTTGGCTCTTGGTCTGCACGGCGACCAGCCGGTGGGCGGCCTGGTCGAGGGCCACGATGTCGTCGGACGAGCCGACCGCCTTCCAGGCCTCGAGCGGCTGGGGCCCGCGCCAGGCGCAGCCGCTGGCCCACAGCGCCGCCAACAGCAGCGCGGCCTTCACTGGTAGAGCACGCCCCATGAGCCCTCCTTCTTCATCTCGTAGGAGTTTGACCAGCCCACGATGCCGGTCTCGGCGTCGGTGAGCTGAAAGCGGATGACGACGTAGTCGCTCTGTGCCTTGTCGGTGGAGGCCGACAGGCCGCGGACCTCGCCCGACAAGAAGTAGTCGGCGCCAGCGAGCGCCTTGAGGCCGGCGTGGTCGGCCGTGCCCTCGCGCTTCATCTCGCGCTCGGCCATGATCTGCTCGACGATGCTGCGGTCGAGGATGGCGACCTTTCCGGCGGCGTTCTGCACCAGCGTGTCGGTGATGAGCGTGGTGAAGATCTCCTGGTCGATGAGGAACCGCGTGCGGTTCTTGACCGGGGTGACCGCCACCCTCGGCACGCCCTCGAAGCCGGCGAGCATCGGGCTGCCGAGCAGCTCGCGGGCCATCTGTGATGAGACGGCGCGGATGTCGCGCGCCTCGAGGCCGGTGCCCTCGACCTGACCCACGGCGTCGGGGTCGACGTAGGTGGCCTTCTTGGTCTTGGCGGCGCAGCCGGCGAGCAGCAGCGCGAGGATGGCGGTGCGGTGCATGGGATCCTCCCGGGAGGGGGCCACGGACGGCCCAGAGGGGTGGTCTATTCGGTCCGGCCAAGGGTGGTCGGCCCGCCCGGCGGCAGGGCCGGGATCAGGTGCAGATCTTGGCCCCGAGCGGGCACGCGCAGGGCGACGCGCCGGCTCCCAATCGAGACGGCGTGCTCTCCGGGGGGCGCATCAATACCAACAATATGCCAGGTGTTGGGTGCCAACTCCCACTGTCGGATGTCGGCCGCGGGGTTGGTGGCGACGCTGCTGACCAGCGCCACGATGCTCACCACATCGCCGATGACCCCCAGCGTGTCGTTGCCGCTCGCGTATGCGATGTCGGAGAGCACATCGAGCGCGAAGGCCGAGATCATCGACGCGTCTTTGTAGACGGCCTTGCCCTTCAAGAAGCCGTCGACCGCGCGGCCGCCGCGGGTGGTCGCCTGGTAGCTGAGGTCGTCGAGGGCGACGCTGGTCAGCGGCGGCCCCCCGTCTAGGGTGACCGCGGGGGGGTCGCCGCCGCTGCGGGACGGGACGATGGTGAGCACCTCGCCGTAGTCGCCGGTGCGGATCTTGGCCGGACCGCGGCCCGCCTCGACCACGAGGATCACAGGCGGGGGGTCGGTGAGCAGGCCCTGGAGCTGGGCGGCCAGCGCCCGGCCCTGCGCGCCGGAGGCGTCGGGGCGAGCGGCCACGGCGCCGGTCCACCGCTTGGCGACCAGCGGCAGCGCCCGGGCGGCCTGGCCGAAGTGCTTCGCCTTGAACGGGGCGAGCTCGGGCAGGCGCTCCTTCTTGGGCAGGGTCTCTTGCTGCTTGAGCAGGTCGCTGGCCCACGACACCGTGGCCCGGGTGGCCTCGACCGGGTCGCGCGGGGCCGCGCTCACCCCGCCGGGCATGGCGGCCAGCAGCAGGGCCCGCGCCAGGTCGAGGTCTTCGGCGGTCAGGTCGTTGGGCTTGAGCTGGCGGAGGGCGTCGGTGAGCGTGTCGACCGTGAAGCGGCTCACCCGCGCGTCGATGGCGCGCTCCATGGCCTGCGTGGCGTTGCCCGGCTCGCCCTCGGCGGCGTAGGCGATGGCCTGCAGCGCGAAGGCCACCACGAAGTCGGACCGGTACCGCTCCTCTTTGCTGCCCGTGTCGGCCAGGACCGCGCTCTTGTACATGGCCAGGGCGTTGTCGCGATCGCCCTTGCTGTGGAGCAGGGCGCCCAGGCTCACGAAGGCGGCCATCTTCTCGTAGGGCTCCCCCTTCCACTCCTTGTTGTCTTCAGAGCCCACCAGCGCGCGAAATTCGCCGTCGGCTTGGAAGTCGGTCATGCGCCCGATGGCGGCGCGCCACGCGGCCTCGGCGGCGTCGGGGCGGCCCATCGCGAGCGCCATGCTGCCCAGCCGAAGCTGCTCGAGGGGCTGGTCGCGGGGGTCGGCCTGGGCAGTGGCCTGGCGCTGCGCCTCGTAGGCGGCGTCTCGATCGCCCACCGCGTAGGTCTCGACCGGCGTGGGCTTGGGCGCGCAGCCCAGCGCTAGAGCGGCGGCCAGCAGGTGGCTCTGGAACAAACGGCGGGGACGATGGGCGGCCGGGCGGCGCATTTTTGACTCGATGGACAAAAAAAGATGGGAAGGATCCCGGGAACTTGTCCGATACTGTGGGTGGCCGCACTTCCCTGCGGTCGGTCTCGTCCTTAGCGTTTGAGCATGCCGCTGTACACCCACCTTCGCTCTCTCCTGCTCGCCGCGTGGCTGGTCCTCGCCGGCGGCGGCCTGCTGTCCTCTCGACCCGCGGAGGCCGGCCAGGCGTCCATGTCGGCGGCCGAGCCCGTGGCGGCCGAGCTCGCCCCCAAGCCGGCGCTGCCCGCGGATTGGCGCACGCTCGAGGGCCTGTACGCCCGCGTGCACACCCACCCCGACGACCTCCCCACCGCGCGCCACCTCGCCCGGCACGCCGAAGAGGCGATCCCGCGCATCGGCGCCGAGCTGGGGCTGCCGCCCGGCGGCCCCATCGACCTCTACCTGGCGCCCGACGGACCCACCTTCGACGCCATGCAGCCGGGCCGCCCGCCCGATTGGGCCGACGGCACGGCTTGGCCGCGGCGGGGCCTCATCTTCTTGCACAGCCCCCGCGCCCGCAGCGGCACCGCCAGCCCGCTCACCCAGGTGCTCGACCACGAGATCGCCCACATCGTGCTGGGTCGGGCCTTCGGGCCGCGGTCGGTGCCCCGGTGGCTGCAAGAGGGCACGGCCCAGCTGGTCGCCCTCGAGTACACCCCCGAGCTCACCGAGCGGCTCTCGGCCGGCGTGATGGGCGACAACCTGCTCAGCCTCGACGACATCACCCGCGGCTTCCCCCTCGACCCCCTGCGCGCCCAGCTCGCCTACGCCCAGTCCGCCGACCTCGTGGCCTTCATCCGAAACGAGTACGGGGACGACGCATTTCAGACGCTGGTCTTCGAGATGGCGCGAGGCAAGCCCGCCGAGGCGGCGCTGTTCTCGGCCACCGGCCTCACCATGACCCGGCTCGACCAAGAGTGGCGCGGCCGGCTGACCGGCATGGGCCTCGCGGGCCTGCAGACCCTGGTGAGCGACACGGTGCTGCTGGGTGGCGCGGGCATCGCCTTCGTGGTGCTCGGCAGCTTCGCGCTGCGGCGCCGCCGCCGCCGGCTCGACGAGATGGGGCGCGAAGACGAGATGCAGGACGCCCTGTACGCGGCGCTGTCGGGTGAGGGCTGGGGCGCGTTGCCCCCGCTGCCGCCGCGGGCGGGCGCTGAGCGCTTCGGCCACCCCGAGACCCCCGAATCTCCGGAAGAATGGGTGCATTGATTCGGCGCGCTCGAAGCTGAGGCGGCGGCCTGCCGAGGGGGGTCGCGGGTGCACGCCCCGGCTGCACCCACGGCATGCAGCGGGTAGGCTTCCGCCCAGGGAGCCCGGATGCGCATCACCTTCCTCGGCAGCGGCGGCGCCTTCACCGACCACCGCGTCAACTACCAGAACAACGCGGTCGTCGAGACCGACGAGGGGCTGGTGCTGATCGACTGCGGGCACACCGCGGTGCAGTCGCTCAAAGAGCTGGGGGTGGCGGCCGGTGACGTGCGCGCGGTGCTCTTCACGCACCTGCACGGCGACCACGCCAGCCCCGAGCAGCTCATCTGGGAGCGCTTCTATGGCGGGGCCGCCGGGCCGCGCTTCTTGCAGACCGAGATGTTCGCGCCGGCCGACCTGCTCGATCCGCTCGCCCGCTCGCTCGAGCCCTTCGTGGGCATGTACAGCGATCGCGACGGCGTGGTGCGCGACACCGGCGTGGCCGACCTGCTGCAGCTGCGGCGCGGCGCTCGCGCCACCATCGGCGGGCTGTCGGTGGAGTGGTTCCGGGTCCCGCACGTCGAGGGCGCGGGGCTCTCCAAGCCCGCCTACGGGCTCGCGCTCGACGACGGCCACACCCGCGTGCTGTGGTCGGGCGACACCACCTTCTCCCCCCGGTGGCTGCACGAGGCGGCCGAAGACGAGCGGGTGGCGAAGATCTTCCACGAGTGCATGTTCGCGCGCCCCTTCCACGGCACCGTGCACACCCACTTCGACGAGCTGCGCACCTTGCCCGAGGCGCTGCAGCAGCGGGTGACGCTGATGCACCACACCGCGGTGCCCGACGGCGTCAGCCTGGGGGCGATCGCAGGGGCGGCGGATCGGCACGAGGTCTTCGAGCTGTCGAGCGGCGCGGCCGGTTAGGCGCCCGACCCCTGGAGGACCCCATGCGCGCAGCTGCCCTCGCCCTCGCCCTGGCTCCCGTCGTGGCCCCCATCACGGGCTGCGCCGACGATCCCGCGGTCACCCCCTATGATCACCAGGCTGGCACCTATGACGTGGTGTTCTTGACCGAGTGGGACCAGGGCTCCTGTGAGTTCGACACCATCTATGCGCGCTTCGACCCGGTGAGCACCACGGTCGAGGCCGACGCGGCGGTCGGCGAGATGGCGGTCTCGTTCGACGACGGCGACCAGACCCTGCTCTGCGACCTCGACGTCAACGCCATTGCCTGCGAGCCGGTCGTGATGTTCGACACCGACCTCGCCGGGGACGGCAAAGACGCCGTGGTGACCACCACCTTCACCCTCGCGGGGGACTGGTCCGGCGACGACGCCTTTGGCGGCACCTACACCCACGGTTTCACCTGTGACGGCGCCGACTGCGGCGCGCTCGACGGCACGGCATACGGCGCCGCGGCGGCCTTCCCCTGCAGCTTGGGCGGCGCCTACGAGGCCACGCTGCGGTGATCGGAGCGAGCGCTGCGCCGGTGGGGTACGCTGGCCGACCCTCGAAGTGTGGAGCGCTCATGCGTCGCCTGTTGTCCCTGTTCCCGGTCCTCGCTCTGGTTTGGACGGCTGCCTGCACCGGTGGTGCGTCCGACGACGGAGACGACGGCTCGGATGGCGTCGCAGACGGCGCCGATGGGGGAGGCGGCTCCGACGGCTCCGACGGCTCCGACGGCTCCGACGGCTCCGACGGCTCGTCGGCGGTCTACGGTCCCGACAACAGCTGGTACCACGCCCCCGCCGACGCCGTGCCCGCCGACCTCGAGGGCACCGGCACGGGCCCCGGAGACGTCTTCGGCAACTTCACCCTGGTCGATCAGTTCGGCGACGACGTCGAGCTGTACCAGTTCTACGGGCAGGTGGTGCAGATCGCGCTGGTGGCCGAGTGGTGCGGCATCTGCCGCGACGAGGCCCCCGACATCGACGCGGTGGGCGCAGAGCTGATCGACGACGCGGCGATCATTACGATCTTGATGGAGGACAGCGCCGGGCGCACGCCCGACGCCGCGACCGCGGCCCGCTGGGCCGACGAGCTGGGCGTGACGGGGCCGGTGCTGGCGGGTCCCGGCGATCTCAACTCAAGCGTGCGCGGCGGCTTCCCCACGCTCCCGCTGCTCGACCGCGACATGGTCATCGTCACCGACGACAACTTCCCGTTCTCGGCCCGCGCCATCGAAGACGTGATCGCGGACTGAGCGCGCTCAGCGGTCGCGCTTCTTCTGGTCTCCGCCGGTGAACCACCCGAGCACGGTGGAGATCACGCTGAAGACCAGCGCGCCGCCCACCGCAGGCCAGAACCCGACCACGTCGAAGCCGGGCACCACCCACGCTGCGAGCGCGAACGACGCGGCGTTGACGACCAGGTAGAACAGCCCCAACGTGACGACCGTGATGGGCAGGGTGAGCACCGCCAAGACGGGCCGCACCACGGCGTTCATGAGGCCCAGCGCGAGGGCGCCGAGGGCCAGGGCCTGGCCACTCGCCACCGACACCCCCGGCAGGAGGTAGGCGGTGCCGGCGAGGGCGAGGGCGATGACGATGAAGTGGACGATGAAGGAGCGCATGGCGTCATTGTGTGCGCGGGGGACCGGAAGGCAAGGCCCGAGCCGCGCTATCCTCCGGCTGCCTTGGTGGAGCGCGCCCGTGTCCGACCCCGCCCCGTCCGCGCCGACGCCCCACCTGACCGCCCAGGGCCTCACCCGCCGGGTGGGCGACCGGGTGCTGTTCGAGGGCCTCGACCTGTCCTTGGGCGCCGGTGAGATGCTCCGGGTGACGGGCGCGTCGGGGAGCGGCAAGACGTCGCTGCTGCGCTTGCTGGCCTGGCTCGACCCGCCCGACGCCGGGGCCGTCGCGCTGAACGGGCGATCGCCGAGCGACTGGGGGGCGCCGGCGTGGCGGTCGCGGGTCGCGCTGGTGGCTCAGGAGCCGCCCCGGCTTCCGGGGTCGCCCGCCGACGCGGTGGTGTGGATGCGTGCGCTGCGCCACGGCTGCGTGCGCGACGACCCGGTGGCCCTCGCCACGGCCTGGCACCTGCCCGTCGATCGCTGGGCCCAGCCCTGGGCGGCCCTGTCGGGCGGCGAGGCCCAGCGGGTGGCGCTGGCGCTCGCCCTGTGTCGACGTCCCGACGTGCTGCTGCTCGACGAGCCCACCAGCGCCCTCGATGACGCGGCGGCCGAGGCGGTGGCTGCCGCGCTTCGGGGTCGCACGTCGGTGCTGGTCAGCCACGACCCGCGCTTGGTGGGCGTCGCGGGCGCGATGGCGCTGGCGCTGTGAGCGGGCCCCCGCCCATCGGCTGGCCCGAGCTGGCCCTGGCCGCCGCGTTGCTGGTCACCAGCGCGGGGCTGTCGCTGTGGCTGCGCCTCGACCTCGAGCGCCGCCTGGTGGTGGCAGCGGCCCGCACCGTCGCGCAGCTCACTGTGGTCGGGCTGGTGCTGGCGCCGGTCTTCTCGTTGGAGCACCCCCTCCCGGTGCTGCTGCTCGGGCTGGTGATGGTGGCGCTCGCGGGGCGCGAGGCCGCCCGCCGGTCGGCCCGCTCGTGGCGGGGGGCGTCGCTCGCGGCGATGGGCGCCCTGCTGTTGGGGCCTGGGCTGACCGCGCTGGTGGCCACGGCGGGCATCGTGGGGGCGCAGCCCTGGTGGCGTCCGCAGGTGCTCATCCCCCTGCTGGGCATGCTCTTGGGCAACGGGCTCACCGGCATCTCGCTGGGCCTCGATCGGGTCTTGGCCGAGCTCGACCAGGGGCGCGCGGGGGTGGAGGCCCGCCTGTCGATGGGGGCCACAGCTTGGGAGGCCAGCCGGCCGGCGGTGCGTGTGGCATTGCGCGCCGGCATGATCCCCATCCTCAACACCATGTCGGTGGTGGGGCTGGTGACGCTCCCCGGGATGATGACCGGCCAGATCCTGAGCGGCACCGACCCCGCGCTGGCGGCGCGCTACCAGATCTTGATCTTGTTCTTGATCGCGGCGGCCACGGCCCTGGGCACGGCCCTGGCGGTGCTCGCGAGCGCGCGGCTGGCCTTCGACGACCAGCAGCGGCTGCGCGCCGACTGGAACCGGCTGCGGGCGGAGTGAGGGCCCAGCGAGGTGGGCCCTGCGTGGGCCTACGCGACCACGGCCAGCGGTGTCGGGGCCCGCTGCTTGAGGTGCGGGAGCGCCTCGAGGGTGCCGTCGAGGTTGGTGTCGAGCAGGAGCGAGCCCATCTCGACCGGCGGCTCGGCGCGGGGCGGCGCCTGGATGGCCGCGCGGGCCTCGGCGGAGAGGGTCACCACGGCGGCGCTGTCGTCGCG
>JBDQIL010000021.1:0-12153 GCA_040264415.1 Myxococcota bacterium | reverse complement strand
TCCCCCACCAGCCTGCCCCACGGCGTCGTCGTGCACACCGGCGAGGCGCCGAGCACCGACGCGCCCACCGTCGCGGCCATCGCGCCGCCCGGCGGAACGGCGACCGAAGCGCTCTCGCGAGCCTGGGCGACGGCCGCGCGAGACGGGGTGGCCACCGTGGCCCTCTCTGCGACCGACCCCACGCTGCCCGAGGCCGTGCAGAGCCTCTTGCGCGCCGAGGCCGCCGGCTACCGCATCGTGCTCGCCAGCGAGGCTGCGCGCTGGGAGGAGATCCGCGGCATCCCGTCGGCCGAGACCCAGGACCTCAAGCGCTGAGCTGGGCCGACGCCGGCTCGCTCATCCGGGCGCCCGATGCCGACGCGCGGCGGCGCGTTCGAGTGCCGCGGAGCTCGTGGTAGAGGCGCCCCAGCTCGGTGAAGGCCCGCAGCACCACCCGAGGCCGAGCCCCCGTCTGCTCGCCGTAGGTGCGCGGGTAGTGCGTCACGGGCACCTGCATCACAGAGAAGCCCGACGCCCGCGCCCGCGCGAGGATCTCCGTGTTGACGAACGCACCTTCGCTGCGGATGACCGCGTGTTCCAGCACTTCGCGACGGAAGAGCTTGAAGGCACAGTTCACGTCGCGCACGCCCAGGTCGAACAGGCCATCGACGAGGCGTCCCCACGCCCAAGCGTTCAGCCGACGGTGGGGCGGGTCTCGTCGAAACCGGCGGTACCCCGCGACGATGTCGTGCTCGTCTGCGTGCCGCAGCAGCAGCGGGAGCTCCCGCAGATCGAACTGGAGATCAGCGTCGGTGAAGAAGATCCGATCATGGCGGGCAGACCGAAAGCCGGTCCGGAGCGCGGCGCCATAGCCTTGGTTCTGCGAATGCCGCACGCCACGCACCCGCGGGTCGCGGCCGTGCCATTCGGAGACGGTGGCCCAGGTCGCGTCTGTCGAGCCGTCGTCGACGACCACGATCTCCCAGTCCAACGGGAGCGCCGCGAGCGCGTCTACCGTCGGGCCGAGGCCGCGGCGCAAGTTCTCGGCCTCATTCAGGGCCGGCAGGATGACGGACAGGGTGGACAGCGCGAGCCCCTCGAGCACAGTTGACGGGGCGAGTATCACCGCCGGTGCGACGTCACCACCGACGGGGTCGGGCTCAGGCCGGCAACACCCGGCCGACCAAGTCGTGCTCGGTGGCCCGGGTGATCTCAACTGAGCGCAGCTGACCCGCCCGCAGGTCCTCGGGCGCGGCGTCCAAGAAGACCTGCCCGTCCACCTCTGGGGCCTGGGACCCGAGCCGAGCGCTCCACACGAGCTCGTGCTCGCTCGAGGGTCCGTCCACCAGCACCGTCTGTCGGGAGCCCACCAGCGCCTCATGTCGGGCCAGGCTGATGCGCGCCTGGGCCTCCATGAGCGCCTGCTGGCGCTGCTCTTTGACGGCGTCGTCTACCTGCCCAGGCAGCTCGGCCGCCGGGGTGCCGTCCTCTTGAAAGTAGGTGAAGACGCCCACGCGATCGAACTGCTGCTCTTGCACGAAGTCGAGCAGCTCGGCGAAGTCGGCGTCGCTCTCACCGGGGAAGCCCACGATGAAGGTGGTGCGGATCGCGATGTCGGGCACGAAGCTGCGCACCCGGTCGAGGATGCGTCGCTGGCCGTCCCGGGTGACGCCACGCCGCATGGCCTTGAGCATCGGCCCGGAGGCGTGCTGCAGGGGCATGTCGAGGTAGGGCAGCACGCGGGGCTCGTCGGCGATGGCCCGCAGCAGGCTCTCGGGCAGCCCGATCGGGTACGCATAGTGCAGGCGGATCCACTCGAGCTTCTCCACCTGCCCGAGCGCGCGCAGCAGCCCTCCGAGGTCGGTGCCGTCCTTCAGGTCGCGGCCGAATGCGGTGCTGTCTTGGCTCACGAGGTTGAGCTCGATCACGCCCTCGTCGGCCAGCCGGGTGGCCTCGGTGACCAGGCTCGGGATGGTTCGGCTGCGCATCTTGCCCCGCAGCTGCGGGATGATGCAGAAGGCACAGCGGTGATTGCATCCCTCGGAGATCTTCAAGTAGGCCGAGTGCGGCTTCCATGAGTTGAGCCGGGGCGCCATCTCGTCGTGGATGTACAGCGGCGTATCGACGAAGCTGCGCGGGGCCTCTCCGTCACGGGCGCGGAGCACCTCGTCGATGCGGTGGTACTCGCCGGTGCCCAGGAAGTGGTCGACCTCGGGCAGCTCGTCTTCGAGCGCCCGGCCGTAGCGCTGCACCATGCAGCCTGTGACGATGAGCTTTCGGCAGCGCCCACCCGCGCCCTTGTAGCCAGCCATCTCGAGCACCGTGTCGATGCTCTCCTCGGTGGCCGGCTGGATGAAGCTGCAGGTGTTGACGATGATGACGTCGGCGTCTTCGGGCGCGTCGGTCATCTCCCAGGGGCCCTGGTAGAGCTTCCCCACCATGACTTCGCTGTCGACGCGGTTCTTGGGACAGCCGAGGCTGACGAGATGCACCCGATCCGTCACGGGGAGCTCCTTGGAGGTCGCGGGGACCTCGCGCGGGGGTCGTGGGCCACGCGCGCGGCCCGACCGACCCTATCCGCTCCAGCGACGCCCTACAGGCTCCCGTCTACGACATCCACCCCAGCGGGCGGCTCGAACACGAACGACGACGCGGGGATCGACGCGTTGAAGGCGGGCTCGTCGAAGGTGATCTGCGTGCTGCCGCCGAAGTTGTCGGTGAGCACGAGTCGCACCGGCAGGTAGTCGGCTCGGGTCACTTCGAGCCGGATGAGCTTGTACTGGCCCGCCAGCTTCGTGCCCGCCTTGGGGGCGCCCTCGACCACGAAGCGGTCTGCGGGCGCGTCTGCCACCAGGCTCGTGTCGAAGCGCTCGTCGAGGGTGCCCACCAGCGCGATGGGGTCGAGCGCGTCCGCCCCCGTCTGGTCGAGCTTGATGACCTGGTTGCTGGCCGGGGTGTAGAGCCAGCCCGCTGCCCCGTCGAAGACCATGAGGGTCTCGTACCCGCTCCCCGCAAGCTCCCATCGGGCCTTGCCGGGTCGCTCGACGAGCATGCGCCCCTTCATCGTGGTCTCCCCCATGGCCGACACGCTCACCTGGGTGACGTTGGCGATCAGGCTCTTCACGTCCTTGTAGCGTTCGCCGAGGGCCTTCGTGAGCCCCTCGACGGTGGTCGGGGCAGCGGCGGGGGTCCCCTCGGCGAAGGCGACCGTCGGGGCGGTCAGCCAGAGCGCGAGGGCGGGCAGAGCGGCCTTCATCATCCAGCGCACATCAGTCTCCAAGCAGCCGTGTTGGTGGCCGTAAGCGCGGCCAGAGCGGGCTGCAACGCGGATCCGACGGCCGAAGGGGCCCAGCATTCGACCGGACCCGTCACGCCATGACGCCGCCGCCCGACATCACCAGCACCTTCCGCGGGCGGGCCCCATCGGCCGGCCCCACGACGCCCTCCCGCTCCATCACCTCGACCATGCGAGCGGCGCGGTTGTACCCGATCTTGAACTCCCGCTGGATCATCGACGTGCTGGCCTTGCCCTCCTGCACGACGTAGGCGACCGCCTGATCGTAGTACTCGTCGTAGTCTTCGGGCGCCATCTCGTTGTCGTCGCTCTCCTCCACCCGGATCTCGGCCTCGTAGTCCGGCTCTCCCTGCGCCCGCAGGAAGTCGCACACGTTGCGCACCTCGTCGTCCGAGACGAAGGCGCCGTGGCAGCGCACCAGCTCGGCCACCCCTGGCGGCAAGAACAGCATGTCGCCCTTGCCCAGCAGGCTCTCGGCCCCGTTCTGGTCGAGGATGATGCGACCGTCGAGGCGCGACCGCACCTGGAAGGCGATGCGGCTGGGCATGTTGGCCTTGATGATGCCCGTGACCACGGTCTTCTCTGGGCGCTGGGTCGCGACGATGAGGTGGATGCCGGCCGCACGAGCCTTCTGAGCGATGCGCGCGATGGAGGTCTCGACCTCCTTGGCCGCGATCATCATCAGGTCGGCCAGCTCGTCGATGACGATGACCAGGTAGGGCAGCTTGCGCGGGGGCGGGGGCGGCTCGTCCTTCGGCCAGCTCCGAGGCGCGAACTTCCAGGCCTTGGCGGGGGTCCAGTCCTTCAGCTCCTGCTCCACCTTCTTGTTGTACGACGCGATGTTGCGCGTCTTCCACCGGGCGAGGATGCGGTAGCGGTCGTCCATCTCCTGACAGGCCCACTTGAGCGCGGCGTTCGCGAGGCCCGGGTCGGTGACCACCGGATGGATGAGGTGCGGGATGTCCCGATACAGCTCGAACTCCAGCATCTTCGGGTCGATCAGCAGCAGCTTCATCTCCTCGGGCGTACGCGTGAAGAGCATGCTGAGGAGCATCGCGTTGACGCCGACCGACTTGCCCGACCCCGTCGTGCCGGCCACCAGCAGGTGAGGCGCCTTGGCGAGGTTGGCGAGGTGCGGCTTGCCCTCGACCGATTTGCCGAGCACCATCGGCAGCGCCGCGGTGTCCTTGCGGAAGGCCTCCGAGGCCAGGAGGTCGCGGATCCACACGGTCTGGCGACGCTTGTTCGGCACCTCGAAGCCCACGACCCCCTTGCCGGGGATGGGGGCCACGATGCGCACCCGGAGCGCCTTGAGCGCCATCGCGATGTCGTCCTCGAGCGAGCTGATCTTCGACAGCTTGATCCCAGCGGCGGGCTGGTACTCGAACGTGGTGATCACCGGGCCCGGCCGGATCGCGGTGACCTCGCCGTCCACCTTGAAGTCGGCGAGCTTCTTCTCGAGGGTGTCCGCGAGCGCGCGCAGCGCGATCTCGTCCACCCGGGCGATGTTGCGCTCATGCTCGTCCAGCAGGCCCAGGTGTGGCAGCTCGAAGGCCCCCTCAGAGGCCGACGCGATGAGCGCGCGGCCGTCATCCGCGCCACCCGACACGAGCGCGTCGGGGTCGACCTGGATGGCGCCACGGCTCTCCCCGCGGACCGGAACCGGAGCCATGCGCCGCTGGTCTCGGTCGGCCGCGGGCATGGGGGACGGCGTCGGATCGTCGGCCTCAGACGTCCGTTCTGAAGGCGCCGCGTCATCGAGGCGGGCTGCGATCGGCGACGGCGGGGGCGAGGGCGGCGCGACCGTCGGGGCGCGCGGCGCGGGATCGGCTGCGGGGACCTGCTCCGCTGGCGCGCCCGCCCGGCTCACGGGCTGAAGCACCGCTGCGGTCGGGCGAGCCACGACCGGCTCATCGATGTCCGGCAGCTCCACATAGACTTCATTCGGAGCGGCGTCGGCCACGGTGGGCCGCGCGGGGGGATTCGGGACCCGACTGCCCGGGTGCGCGGTGGGCACCCACTCCACCTCGACCAGCTCCCGCGACCCGGCCTGGGTGCGATGGTGGGCGGCGTCCGCATGCGCCGTGGCGACAGCGTGGTGGACGGACCGCGAGGCCCCGGCGGGCAACGGCCCGAGCGCAGGCTCAGGGCGAAAATCGATGGCGCCCATGGGCACCCCGCCCGCCTGGTCCTCCACCGCGGGCGCCCAGGCCGCGGACTCCTCGAACACGTCGGGGTCGGTCGTCTGGATGCTGCCGGTGTCGAGGTATTCGTCTCCGTCGTCGAGATCGTCACGGCGCAGCTGCTCGGCCACGCGCGCGTCCGCCTGCGCGACGGACCCCACCGCGCGCCGACCGAACCGCGCGCCGATGCGCCCGACCTGCGGCACCGCCGTCTCGGCCCCAGAGACCGCGCGGCCCGCGACCGCCTCCCAGTCCACGCGAGCCACGTAGGTCAGCGCGATCATCGCCACCCCGAGGAGCACGATCCACACCCCAGCGGCGCCGACCAGCTCGACCAGCGTGCCGGCTGACGAGGCGCCGATCAGACCACCGGCCGGGAAGGCGTCTTGCGGATCGACCGGCACGAGGATCGCCAGCACGCAGAGGAGGACCCACGACAGCGCAGCCCCAGCGAGAGCCCGCACAGGGCCGCCCAGCGGACGCCCAGCGAGCTTGATCGCGAGCACCACCCCCAACAATGGGAGCACGCCGGCGCCGTAGCCGAGCAACTGAACCATGACGTCGGCGACCAGCGCACCGACCGGCCCCGCGGCATTGGTGACCTCTCCGACTCCCGCTCGGGAGAACGCAGGGTCGGCCGCGTCGTAGGTGGCCAGGGCGACGGCGGCGAAGCCGCAGGACAGGATCCCCACGAGCAATCCGAGCTGCCGCAACACGCGCCAACGATTCGGAGTGGCCGCAGGCGGCGCGGACTTGCGCTTGCGCGGGGTCGAGCGCGGGGATGAGGAGCGCGTGCGCGGCACCGAGACCTCCGGAGGGGGAGCGGGGGATCCGAAGGTCGGATCTCACCGTACTATTGACACGTCATGTAGACGTATAATGTACCACTTCACTATGCTTGAAGGGAATGAGGTCTATACGGCCGATCCCGTCCCCCAGGAGATCCCATGGCTCCCCGTGTCCTCGTTGTCGGCGGCGCCGGCTACATCGGCAGCGTCTGCGCGCGCGCCCTCCTCGACGCCGGCGTCGCGGTCGAGACCTACGACGACCTCTCCACTGGCCACGCGGAGGCCGTCAGTGGGCCGCTGCACGTCGGAGACATCCGCGACCGGAGCCGCCTCGGCCCGCTGCTGAAGGACGGCCGCTTCGACGCGGTCCTCCACTTTGCGGCGAAGAGCCTCGTGGGTGAGAGCGTGGCTCACCCGCTTCGCTACTACGACGTCAACACCGGCGGCACAGCCACGCTGCTCCAGTGCATGCAAGACGCCAAGGTGGAGCGGCTCGTCTTCTCTTCCACCTGCGCCATCTACGGCGCCCCCGAATACCTCCCGCTCGACGAAGACCATCCCCGCCGCCCCGTGTCTCCCTACGGCGACAGCAAGCGCATGGTGGAGGAGTTGCTCGACGCGTGCCGCGAGCGCGAGGGCATCCGGTCGATCGCCCTGCGCTACTTCAACGCCGCGGGAGCCAACCCCGACGCGGGCCTCGGCGAATCCCACGCCACCGAGACCCACCTGATCCCCCTCGCCCTCGCCGCTGCGCTGGGCCAGCGGCCTCCGTTGAAGCTCTTCGGCACCGACTACGACACCCGCGACGGCACCTGCGTCCGTGACTACGTCCATGTGCTCGACCTCGCGCAGGCGCACCTCGACGCCCTGAATGTACTGCTCGACGGACACCTCGGAGGAGGCTTCAACGTGGGCACCGGGGTCGGCACCACCGTCCGGGAGGTGCTCGCCAGCATCGAGCGGGTCACCGGCACGCCGGTGCCACACAGCGAGGCCGACCGACGGGATGGCGATCCGCCGGCCCTGTACGCGCAGGCCGACCGCGTTCGAGAGGCGCTGTCCTGGGAGCCGCGGTTCACCGACATTGACGACATCGTGCGCACCGCCGCGGATTGGGCGCGCAGCCCCCGCTACTGACGGTCTCCCCGCGACCCAGCCGTCAGACGCGCCGACGCGCCGACGCCTGCGGCTCCCGTGACCGATCCGACGGCTTGGCGCCCTCCGCCAGGCCGCCTCGTCGCACGCGCGGCCAGCACACGGCTGAACCCGGCGTCCCCCGACGCCACGCCACCCCTCCCACCTCGCCTCACGTGACAGGCGAGCGGGCCTGAAGCGCAGGCTCAGTACGTGAAGGTCACGCCCAGATGCACGTTGACATCGTCATACTCGATGGCCGGATTGGCATCGTCGAGTTCGGGATCGTTCGGCTGCACCGACGCCCGCTGCGTCCACCACACACCGCCCCCGACGTCGAGGTACTTCGTGATGGCGTAGGACAGGTCACCGCGCACCCGAATGAAGTTGTCCCGGCGAGAGATCTCTCCGTTGTAGGTCTCCTGGCGAAGGCTCGCGGAGACCTCCGGGCTCAGCCGGTTCGCGATCAACCCGGAGTAGCCCAACGAGTACTGGTGATACGCAAGGTAGTTCGAGAAGTAGATGTCGGCGAAGTCGCGGCGGTAGCCGAGCGTGAGCCGGTTGTCTTTCGAGAGGTCGTACCCGAGCTCGACCTCGGCACCGAGGCCCGCGGCGAGATCCGTACCAAAGCCTTGGGCGTCTGGGTCGGCATCATTTGAGGTGTCGATCCCAGCAGGGCCGTCCTCGGCGTCCTCGATCACGCTGTTCTCGTCGTACATCATCCGCACATAGGCGAGCTGGAAGCCGAGCACGAGCTTGTCCGTAAACCGACCCCGGAGCCCCGTGGACAATCTCAGGTCTTGGCCGTCGGGCACGCCGAGGTAGGCGTCGAAGTTGTTCGCCTCAGAGGGGTTCAGTCCGTCGCCCTGTGCGTACAAGAAGTTGTTGTTCCAGAAGAACCACGACTGCGAGTAGCTGGCGAGCACCGCTGTCTTCGGCAGGAACTTCCAGCTGAAGGTCGCCTTGGGTCCGTAGGCCAGCCGACGGTTCAGCGCAGCCAGTCCGAGCGAGCCCGTGCCGGTGGTCACCAGCGGGTTCGTGCCGGCGTCAGTCTTGTAGTCGGTGAAGTCGACCGTTCCGCCGAGCGTCACCTCCATCGACGTTCCGGGGCGGATGGCAAGCGCCGCTTCGGCCCCGTTGTTCAACACCGTCAAGTAGGCCCAGTCGGCCGACTCGGCCTCCGTCTCGCGGCCGCTCAGCGACAAGCGATCGGAGAGGTTGAGGCCCACCTTGGAATTCGGGAAGAGGTTGAGCTTGGCACCCACATTGTAGAAGGTGAACCGATTGAGGTTGCTCAGCTTCGAATCAAGGTAGAGACGCGGTGTGTAGGCGAAGTCGAGGCCGAACTTGACGTCTTGACTGTTGACCTTGAGGCTCGCGGCAGGCCGCAGCTCTACGAAAGCGCCGGCAACGGTAGGCTCGCCCCCGAAGGCGTCGCCCTCTTGAAGGTATACGTTCGACCGCCAGGCGCCCCAGAGGCCGACAGACGGAACGAACTCGACCTTCTCGTTGCCGATGTGGTCGCCCGGAGCCGCTCCCGCAACAGTAGACACACCCAAACCGAGTGCGACCAAAGCCGGAATCCATCGCTGTGACTTCTGCGTCTGCATGAACTTCTCTACCGCGGGGCGCAGCGACAACTGGAACAACGGGCCCGTATCGCGTTTACGGCGTTCCCGCTCGACACAAACAGGCCACCGGTCTCATGGCGAAACCATGCCCGGATGCCTGCCAAGCGGAGCTACTGGAAGGGGCTTCCCTGAGGCGGGTTGACCTCGCCGACCAGGGCATCGCTACCCAACATCGGCGTCGTGTCGTCACCCTCGGCGATGGCGTCGGCGTTGACCTGGATGTCGGTCGTTCCCTCGACGGCGTTTTGGTCTCCGGAGCAGGCCTGCGCCTCAGACGCGTACTGCCTCACCCGCGACAACGCGACGGCGACACGGCCCACGTAGTGACCAGCCTGCTTGCCCGCACCCGCCAGCTCTTTCGTCAGCTCATCTGTCGCCCGCTTCGAGACGCCCTGCAAGGCCTGGATCGACGCCAGGCGCTTCTTGACGCAGTCGATGTCGCCCGCGTCTCCACCTCGGTTGGCAGTCTCGAGGGCCTTCTCGGTCGACTTGACCGCGCTCGCGATCTCGGCATTGGCACTTCGGCTGTAGTCGAGCATTTCCTTGGAGGTCATGCCCTCTTCGACAAGCTCGCTGCCCGGCCCCGCGGCGCCGGCCACCGAGGACGAGAAACCAGGAGCCGTCAAGGCCAGGGCGATCAATGCTGCGTTGACCATGCGGTTCAAGGCTACCTCCAGATGGACTGCGTCTACAGCTCATCGTATAAGTAGACGGCACCAGAGTCAACCGATGTAGGCAAAGCCCCTCGAACCTGACAACCGCTTACCGCGCGCCGAGGGACCGCCTGACTCCAACGCAGACAGCCCGACCTGAGTGGCCGGGCTGTGCGGATTCGAGCGTGCGCGCGGCACCCCGGCGCTATGAAGCGTTCAAGGCAAACGGCAGGTAGACGCTGTCGGTGACCTCGGACGGGAACCGCCAGCCGCGAATGCGCTTGGTGATGCACGACGCCAGCGTGGCGTCTCCGGTGGAGTTCTCGCTGACCACCACGGTAGTGACCCGACCGGCCGTGATGTCCACGTCTACCGCAACACGCCCGCCCAGGTTCGGGTTGGCCTTCAGCTGCTGCTCGTAGCAGGCTTGGATCTGACCCTGGTACTTGCGGATCACCCCGCGGATGGCATCGACGCCCTCTCCCGAGGTCACGTCCATCTGCCCGACGCTCGCCGAGACCTTCTTCGGCGCAGCCGACTTGACCGTGCCGACGTCGGCGCTGCCGCCGCTCCCGCTGGTGTTCAGGCTTCCGATGCTCGCGTCACCGCGGCCACCACCGTCGCTCGCCTGACGGGTCGCGATGGCCTGCTCGGAGGCCACGCCCGCACCGTCAACCTCGCCGAGGGCCGACTTCAGGTCTTGGAAGTTGGCGTCGCCTTCCGCGAACACGTCTTCGACCTGATCACCCGAGTTGTTCTCGCCGCGGGTGCCGATGAGTCCAGCGAGGAGCTTGGACTTCGCGATCGCATCTTCACGCTTCTTCTCGATGCGCTTCGCCTCGGCGACCTGCTCGTCCTTGGTCTCAGGCTTCTTCTTCTCAGCCTGGTCTTTCGGCTTGTCTTCGGCCTTCTCTTTCTCGACCTTCTGCCCTTCGAGTTCAGGATTCTCCTCGGGCTCGACCACCTCAGATGGCGGCGGCTCTTCGGAGGGCTGGATGATCGTGACGAAGCGGTCTGGAATCTCGTCCATGTTGACCATTTCGACAGGCTCGGTGTTGTAGACGTAGATCATCAACACCGCAGCGAGCGCCGACCACAGGGCGAGGAACCCGAGGAAGATCGGATCGTCCTCTTCGAGCAGCTTCGGCCGAAAATCCTGACGAGCCAGCTTCCGAGCCGACTCAGGGGGGGCCGCGACGAACTGGAAGAGGACCGTGACGTCGCCGACCACGATCTTGCCGCGGGTCTTCTGAGACAACGACAGAGAGTACTGCCCCGCCTTGCGGGAGGCGTCGCCTCTCTGGCGGGCCTGGTCCAAGCCGACGATGCCGTCTTGGAGCTGGACCTTGCCGTTCATCTGCTCGGTGAAGTTGAGCAGGTAGGTCCCGCCCCCCTTCGCCTGAAAGACAGTGAATCGCTTGGGGAGGCCATCGGCCGCGAACACAAAGGTGTTCTTGGGCGACTCGCCGATCGTGACATTCTGACCAGGCTTGATCAGACGTTCATGCACGACCTTTCCGCCCTGCACCACACCGATGCGGAGGACCTTGGCCTGCTGTTGCCGGTTCGCGTTGTCAGCCATTCGTGAGCTTCCTCTGCTCCGGGCGATGTGAAGGGGCGGTCTCGGCTGGCGTTGCCGCGTCCCTCAACGAGACCCTGCGGGTTGAGATGCAGGGTGGGTCGACCATAGTGATCGGATCTGGTTCGAAAACCTGTTGACTAGTTGCCAAGTAGTCTGATGTAGGCCACCTGGGGGGACTCTCCCACCGAACTCTCACGGAAGAGAGCGCGGCCGGACTGATGCTCGAGGGCCTCAGCATAGACGTCGCCGTGCCCTGCGCGCAAGCGGCGCCCCGCCTGGACAGGCAATCCCCCAAGGAGGACCACCGGTCGCGTTGGCGAAGCGCCGCTCGGGCAGGAACAGACAGAGCCTTCTCCTACTCCATCTTGTAAACGACGAACTTGAACTCACCAAACTGGGCCTGACCGGCGGTGTACATCACCGTACGCAGGACCGAGAAGGGCATGTCCTTGTCCACCTGGAGCAGGATCCGCCCCTTGAAGGCCAAGTCGGGGTTGCCGGAGCTCTCGCCCAGCTTCTTCGCGGCTTCGGCCTTCTCAAGGAGCCGGTCGTAGAGCTTCGTGATCGTCTGACCACGCAGCTCGTCTTCCGGCACTGCGATCGTGTCTTGACCTGGGTTCTCCTCGTCCGGAACCTGCGTGAGGCTCAGGACGGGGACGCCATCGACCACCAGCTGACCCTTCTCGACCACCAAGTTCACCGACATCTCAGGGGCCTTTTCGGCCGACGAGGTCGGGAGCTGCAGGTTGTCACTCGGGGCGACTGATACGTCGCTGGTGGAGTAGCTCTTGAGCAAAAACACCAGGATGATGGTCATCATGTCCATCATCGAGTTGATGTTCAAGCTGGCATCGTCCTTCTTACGGCGAGCCTTGACTGCCATGGTTCTATCCTCCGCGGGAAGCCCG